>CAZFAR010000006.1:0-22662 GCA_964516825.1 uncultured Thermococci archaeon | reverse complement strand
TATTGAAAAATGAAACCTTCACAAGAAGTGCTCCAAATTCATCTGTTTCTGCTTTGTCACCACATCAGTAAAACTCTTGCCATAAAAATGGAGTATAGAATTGGCGATAGGTTTCAACTGCTTTTCAATGTAATGCTCGTAGTCGATCCGCTTTGGAGCACCATTTACCGGCTCAGGACCCTTTTTGGTCATCACGTATGAGATTATTCGATCAGAAAAATCATCCATCTTCCGGGCTGCCTTGACATGAGGTGGAGTAGTCTTCGTATACTGATCCAGATCTTTCCGCACTCCCTTCCTATACGTTAACAAATGGTCCAATTTCCCTGCTTTTAGATCTTTGACCGTCCCACGGATATATTCATCAATATTCTGTCCCGAAAATATTTTTTCCAGCAAATCGTACTGAAATTCCTTAGCCAGTTCTGTCCAGTCTCTTCTCACATATTCCAGCCCCACAATATCAATATCACCTTCATGAAACCCTGCATACCTCTTTTTTGCCCCCTTTTTCAAATGGCGCTGCCTGGGCAGCAAAAACTTCTCGTAAACTCTCTCAAATTCCAGCTGCAGATGGTTTGTCCTCTTATAATGTTTCTGAACATAGTCATCATAAAAGCAGTTGATCGTATTCTCAACAGTGTCCCCAATTCTGTGAGCTTCTTCCACTGATCCTGCCTCACAGACCACGAACAAGGAATCTGTATCCCCATAAATCACGTTGTACCCCATGGCCTCCACCTTACCTGTCGTTTCCTCCAGAAAGTACCTTCCGAATGCAGTGATAGCATTCGCAATCTTGGAGTTATAAAATCGGCACAGAGGATTTCCAAAAACGCCGAACATGCTATTCATGATTATCTTGATAGCATACTGTTCCTCGTAGATTTCTGCTTTTTTCCTTCGTTCCAGAAGTTTCAAGATGATTTCAGGCAGAATTCCAGGTTCCTCTCTGAAATAAGCCCCATTTGGAGCCTGGATCACTGTTTTCTCCTCCGTATACGTTAAAGGGTCAATATTGAAGGTAGCCATAATAGAAGGATACAGACTTCTGAAATCAAAGAGCAGAACGTAATCGTAAATGCCAAATTTCGGTTCCTGGACCAGTCCTCCAGTGACCCGTCTTTGCGACTTTCCTGACACTGAAGGACACACGATTCTTCTCTTCTGGGATTCCCTCAAGTACAGCGAATCCAAAGATGCAATAGCTGCTTTTACTCTGTCCAGCTGCAGTCCAGTAATTCCTGTCATTCTCGTAGATAGCTCAATCAATTTCTTCTTTTCTATAATTTCTGAGACCAGTTTTGTATCCTTCTGATTGTATTCCACTAAAAGAGATGGATTCTCCTTCCACACTCTATCGATGTCTTTTTCAATTTCTATCTTCCCCTCACCCAGAATTGCCATTCCTGCAGTTCCCAATTTGTAGTCATCCAGCTTTATGAAAAAATCCCGCAGCAAATGCATGGCATCTAAAACCATTCTTCCATCAATCGTTGCCTGGGATGCACGTATGAAAGAGGACTCAGTCCTGAATTTTGTCTGGGATTCAGACCTTCCCAGATCGAAAGTAATCCTATGCTTTCTGAATCGTTCCTGAAGGTATTTCAAATCGAAATCTACGACATTCCAGCCTGTAATGATGTCTGGATCCATTCTCAGTAACTCCTTTTTGAACTGAGAGAGTAATTCCACTTCTGATGTGCACGTTATCGCATTCTCATGACTTCGTTTCAGTAGAAGGGTCGTATATCCTCCATTGTAAATAGTTAGACAGACGATCTCACCCGTCGTTTCATTGACTTCTATGTCTAATGATACTGTTTTCAAAGGGATCGTACACGCTTCAGCAGGTTCAAGTTCAGGGCCTTCATAGGCACGATCTACCCTCTCACCCTTTCTGTAGTCTCCTTCAATGTTTACGAATCCTCGTATATTGCAGTCAACTAGAAACCGGTAAGCAAACCTGATGTCTGCCTCATAGCATTCAATATTCCTCTCCTGCAGTCTTCTTCTCAACTCTGCTACATCACTGGGGTACTGGGTTAGAATTTTCACCACTTTGTCTCCTGAAAAGGTTCTCATGTCTGTATCTTCAAATTCCAGCTGTTCCACATTTAGAGCAGTATTCAGATCTTCTTTCTTGATGTAGAAATAGGGACGAAACTCCGTAATGGTGAGAAAGCTCTCTCCATTCTCCAGTCTGCCATAAAGATGTACGAAGGATTTTCCATTACCAGTTCTGTAGGTGGGGTGGATGATCAGCCCTCTCATGCTGAGAGATGTTTCTACCTCTTTAAATAGACTTGCATTATTAGGTTGTTACACGTGTAACACTCCATTTGGATGGTGGAATGATGACTATCATGAGACAGGTCCTTGCAGTACTTGAGCTGACATAGGTCCAGAACCCCCAGGATGAAGCGAAAAATCATATTGAAGGTATGAAGAGGAGAAGAAGATACAGTCCTTCAAATGCCAATCTCCTCCATTCTCTTCACTAATTCCAGAAAAAGCTCCATTCTCTTGTGGAAAAGACCTAACAACTTCAAATTGGAAATGTTTATAAAACCATTTGCATCCCATGCTCATGGATCAATACGAATCCCGGCTAGAATCAAACATCTGGAAGATAGCAGCATCAGATATATTGTTCAGCTTCGGCCTTATCAATGCTATATACATTCTGTTCTTTCAATTTTTGGGGTTTACTTTCAACGATATTGGGCTGTATGAAGCTGTAATTTCTATCGTGATAGTTGCCACAGAGCTGCCAACAGGTGTTCTGGCAGATTTTGTTGGGAGAAAGTGGACTGTTTTTGCAGCCAATATGTTCATGCTGTTCTTTGCATTATTACTGGGATTCAGCAAAGGAGGAATTCTAATCATTATCTTTGCTGGATTATTTAATGGGCTTGAATTCTCGTTTAAGTCAGGTTCGCGAACTGCTCTACTGTATGATACTCTGAAGGAACTCAAAAGAGAAAAAGACTTCTTAAGAATTAGCGGAAGAATCAATGCATTTTCTACAGTATCTGGAATCATTGGCATGATCCTGGGAGCATTTCTGTTCCAGACAAACCCCAGACTGCCTTACTTCCTGTGGGCAGTATTCATTGGTTCATCTGTAGCGGTCATAGCATTTGTGTACGAGCCAGTAAGCCATAGAGAATACACTGCTAAAAAGTATGCCACTGACATGAAAAACAGCGTCTTCTTCGTCTTTCACAACAAAGCTTTGCTATGGGTTGCATTTTTCTTTTTTGTTGCTGATATATGCGCAGAATCGTACTGGGATGTATTCAGTCAGGCCCATCTCAAATCAGTCGGGTTGGATCCATCTGTATTTGGCATCATATTTGCAGTCTTTGCAGGAGTAAATGCTGCAGCATCCTACTTTGCAGATGATGTAGAAAAAATGCTGGGAGAAAAGAGAAGTCTGTACTTCATTATCTCAATTGAATCAGTACTCTTTGCTGCAATGATTTTCTGTAGAAGTGGAGTTCTCCTCATTACCCTTCTAATTGTATTTACAACAAACAGGAGGTTTTCAGATCTGCTTCGTGACTACTACCAGAACAGATATATTCCATCAGCAAACCGAGCGAGTATTCTTTCTGCTGTCAGTTTTCTCTACAATGGAGTGTTTGGCAGCTTTCTCGTGATATGGTTGTTTGGTTTTTCATTAGATGTTCTAGGTAGTTCAGCCACATTAGGCATCTGCAGCCTGCTGGTACTGGTCATTGGGATGGGATTGTTACAGCTCAGATATTCAAAAAGATATGACAGTTTCAAAAAGATATGATGGTTTACCATTTTCCTTTTTCATACTCAACCTCTTTAAATACTACCTTCATTCCTTCCTGTGCATTATCATATCATTCTGACAGACCAGTGCAATTCTGAATGCAGGTACTGTTATCAGAAATCAGTAGCAGATGCTGACAGTCTTCACGAGGAATTCACCTACAATTTTTCAGCACCTTCCCGTTCCCAGATAGATGTACAAACCCTCAAAAGATTCCTGGAAAAGGATGACGATCCAGTCCTCATTTTCTATGGAGGTGAACCCTTGCTGGAAATTGAAAAAATGAAAGAAATCATTGATACAATTGAGGTGCCTTTTAGAATGCAGACAAACGGACTCTTACTCCATGAGCTCCCCTCAGAGTACATGAGAAAAATTCAGAAGATCCTGATCTCATTGGATGGGAACAGGGAAAGAACTGATCTTAACAGAGGGAAGGGAACTTATGACACAATCATGAAAAATGTCTCTCTACTAAGAAAGAATGGATACAGAGGTGAAATCATTGCACGAATGACGATTGCACAGGATTCACCAGACATATATGAGCAAGTCTTCTCACTGCTTACAGATTTTCAATCTGTGCACTGGCAGCTCGATGCAGGGTTCTATAGATATGATTTTGACGAAAGAAGGTTCAGAGAATTTGTGACAGAATATAACAACAATGTAACACAGCTCATCAACTACTGGATGAATGAACTCAGAAAGGGGAAATGTTTGAAATTGTATCCTGTTGTAGGAATTGTCTCTTCTTTCTTGAAAAAGGAAAAAGCAAGATTGCGATGCGGTGCTGGTCATTCAGGATATGCCATAACAACAGACGGGAAGGTCATTGCCTGCCCTATCATGAACTATGTTGAAGATTTTGTGGCAGGAACCCTGGATACGCATCCCCGGAATTTGAAGAAATTTGATGTATCTGGAAGATGTTTGCATTGTGACATAATGGATATCTGTGGAGGCAGATGCTTGTACTGGAACAGAGCAGCTCTCTGGCCCGAAGAGGGCGACAATCTAATCTGCAGCACGGTCAAACATCTCATTGAAGAATTGAAGGAAAAATACAATGGAATAGAAAGATTAATTAAAGAAGGTGTAATAGGAGGAGAGGATTTCGACTATGAGAAATACTTTGGACCAGAAATCATTCCTTAAATCAATTCAAGGTTCGAGTACAATGTTACACGTGTAACCAGTAGACGCTCAAGTATTAATCAGTAGATTACTGATCTTCTTTGGAAAACCAAAGCCATCTTCAATTCAAAAGGCAGCAATAGACGTGAAAAAGGCAAATAAAAAAAGAAAAAAATAGAATTGCTGGATGTCTTTGGGCAATCAATCATCTGTCATGAAGGTCTTCGGTAGCTTCAGTACAAATAGACTCTGAACCTTATTACCTTTGAGTAGATATCCTTCCCCCGGATTTTCGCATGTATCTGGAAGGAGTAGCAGCCAGGCCGAAGTTTGTATGACAGACAAAAGCTGCCCTTGCCTTTCAACACAGGACTGCTATTAGAGCATCCTTGCAACCAGTGGATATCCGTGTGGCTGGTGTATTCTGAAACAGACCACGAGATTGTCACTAGAGCATAACCTGTGGACGGCTTAGGGTAGGATATGACGGGCTGATTTGGAACGACAGTGGAATTACCCTGTGCAGTCACTTCAGATACTCTATTTTCCAGCGGGCCTTCACTCAGCATGAAAAAGACTGTCATGAAGACCACAGGCCATATGAACTTCTTTCTCATGTTTATCCCTCCGATCCTTTCTAAGAGTCGATGGACAGATTATTCTCCATCTTGGAGTTTATAAACTTTTCTATCCTTTTTCCTGTGTTTAATAATCAAATAATTTAAATGATTCATTTGAAGCATAAGAAAATTTCGAATACATCGAATTCAACCTTCAAAAACAAAAGTTTATAAATGAATAAAGCAAAACAGTATCGAGATCATGAACGGCAGGATATGGAATCCGGTGAGATGGATCAGGAGGCTGGGCATCATCCTCTTGTTATACCTCTCCCTCATACCAGCAGGTATTAGCTGCTCTTTCCTGTGGAGTTATTCCATAACAAGTATATCTGCTCTTTCAGTATCTGATGATGGCAATTTCATAGCAGTCGGATGTCATGACGGGTTCTATTATGTATTTGATATGTGGGGTATCCTCGTTAGAGGTGGAACAATTCCAACTGCTATTACCTCTCTTGACATAGCAAATAATGGAGAATTCATTATTGGCTGTGCCACAGGATACATATTTTACGGGGAAAATGGTGTTCAGAGTTCGCAGTTCGTGTCTTCTCCAGTGAGAAGTGTTTCAATCTCATCAGATGGAACATCCTCTCTCGTCTGCTGCCAGGGTAATCTTTTCATCAATCAGGGAAATGCGATGGTTTATCAGCTTGAAGTGCCCAGCGATTTTCCTGTTGGAGCTATGAGCTCAGACAGCAGCAGTGCGTATGCAGCATCAGGTACTCTCATACATGTTTTTGAAAATGGAGATTACATTGGATCAAAGGAGCTAAACGAAAATGTGGAGAATCTCTTTGTGTCTGCAGATGGAAAAAGAGCAACATTCTTCACTGATCTTGGTAAGGTGGGATACATAGACATATATGGGGAACTGCAATTCAGAGACATGGGTGCAAACATTGTGAGTATGGTCTGCAAGGGAGATACAATTCTTCTTTCTACTGTCAGCAGCTTAATCTGGATCAAGAATGGATCTATTGTTAATGAATCATCTATCGAAGAACTCGTTCACTGCCTTTCTCTATCTGAAGATGGTTTTCTTGCAGTCATAGAAAAGGGGGACAGCACAATCCAGCTTATCACTGTTGACGGGGAATGTCTCTTTACTTATGATTTTAATCACATCATCAGTTCAGAAATATCCAGAAATCGCCTCATTGTATGCACAGATGACAGTATATACGTATTCCAACTCTTCCAGAACACAAGAAATAATGAGCGATTCAATCCACTTCCCTCCAGAAAGTCCCTGCCATTGACATCTTCTCTTGACGAATTGTGGTCCATCCTTATCAGTGAGGACGCAGAGTTCTTCACAGCAGATGTAGATGGCGATGGATTCACTGAGATTGTGCTCAAGGAGGGAACTAAACTGTACCTCCTCAACAGAAATGGGATCAAGGAATCTGAGAGAAATCTTGGAATACCTTTTAGTTTGGTTTCTCCATTTGACATTGACAATGACACCATACCTGAGATTTCTTTCCTCTTTGAAGAATCCATGTTTCTGTTTTCAACATATGACTGGTCAGAAAGCTTTACGAGAGACTACTACTTCGACTCAACCGGTCATGATCTCTCACAAAGGGGGACAACCATACCTTTTGCTGTTCTGGATAGTGATGGTGATGGCAAGACAGAAATACTGGCAGTTGCTTCTGCAGGCTACTCCTGCAAACCTCGAGGAATTGGCCTCATTGACTCTTCATCAGGAGAAACGGAATGGTTCTATCAGACAGGACCCAAAGTTCACCCTGGTGTAGTGGCTGATATAAATGGTGATGGCCAGACGGAAATCATCTTGGGAAGTGGTGCCCCCTGCAACTGCCCAAGGGATGAAGACTTTCCTGATTGCGGAATCGACGTCATTGCTTTATCAAGTACAGGGGAAGAGCTGTGGAAGGTTCACCTTGGCGAGGGATTTCGAAGAGTGGCAGTGTGCGCAGAAGATTTGGACCCCCATGAAGGTATGGAGATCATTGGGTTTGGCTATGAAGCCTCACAGAAATGGGGTGGTCTGTTCGTTCTCACGTGCTCTGGTGAGCTTCTATACACTTATGAGGCTGACTACTCTATATTCCCGGGAGCTGTGTGTGATATTGATGCAGATGGCAGCAAGGAAATCATAGCAGCAGATTCAAGAGGCCATATCACGATACGGGCACCCTGTTTGGATGTAAGAAAAGAAGAATTCATCAGCAAGGACATTAGCTCAGGACCGACATTTTGCGTGAATGATTTAAACGGTGATGGCTCTTGTGAAATTCTGCTGGCCTTTGGCAAGAAACTACTCATTCTCGACAAGGACTTGAAAGTTTCATGGGAAAAAGAATTTCCAAAGAAAATTAACTTCAGTGTAATCAACTTTTCTGGCTGCAAGAACACATTACTCATCCTTTCTGACAAATTATATGCATATTCATACAAAAATCCTGACGATACGTCATGTCCTCTCTGGGTCATAACAGAGCGCAGTCTGCGAGAAGAAGCTCAAAATTACATGGACAGAGGTGAATTCTTTTTGAGCAGTAGGAAATTCAGAGACTCAAAGAAGTATTTTGAGAGTGTACTTGCTATCTTTTCACAATTGGAAGATGAAAAAATGATTGAATTCATTTCAAAAAAGATAGCGCAAATATCTGATGAAATCTTCAAGGAAGATGTAATGATATCTACTTTTTCCCTGATGATATTTGATTTCTCCCTTTGTGTATTTCTACTTTATTTTTGGATTACACGAAAAAGATGGGTTCGTCTCGCTGAGGGCACTTTATTGCTCAGTTCACCTGTGCTTCTAGGTCTCTTCCAGGTCTACTACAGTCGCAGTGATTATATACTCGTATTTGTCAGATATTTCGTTCCTTCCCTCATTTTCTGTACAGCAATTTTCTTGAGGCAGAATATCCTGGGAGCAATGAAGGCACTTCTTTCCATATTGAGTGGCCATAAAGACATGCTTGTTCTCTCCATAACGAAGAAATCGGACGAATCGTACCTTGTCTCTGTGGAGAGTGTTAAAGGGAGGCTGGAACCGGTAAAAGAACTCCACGAGATCCCATTCACACCAAAAACAAGAAAGGAAGTTAATACTAGGACAAAAATGTACATGGAGACTTTAATTGCATTTTCGACAAGAAATCCAACCAGACATCTTGATCGTGCACAAAAAGTTCTCAAAGAAACAGGAGAAACAATCTATCACAGTTTTATTCCAAAAGGGTTTTCTGAAATATTGAAGGCACGATTTCTACTCTTGGAAGTGGAAGACACAGAGACACCTTGGGAATTCATGCACTCTGATGATTTTTTTGCACTGAAATATGGTATTTCTAGGAGAATCGTCACTACTGAAGTCGTAGACGTTCGCCCACGTTCCAGGAAAGGAAGGAGAGCACTGGTAATCTCAGATCCTTCAGGAGACTTGCCGAATGCAAAAACAGAATCTGAAATAGTGTGCAGGAATCTAAGGAAGGAAATGGAGGTTATATCTGTTGAGGGATCTGATGCAAGTATACAGAAGGTAGCGAACCTGTTTGGTCAGGGATTTGATATTATCCACTATGCTGGTCATATTGAACATGGTCTCGTTCTATTTCGTGGGACCATGAGTCCTCAGGAAGTAAGAGATTTCATTGCAGGAACCCCGATTGTCTTTGTCAACGGTTGCAGATCAGAAGAGCTTGCAAAGGCATTCCTTCTTGGAGGGGCTATGGGTTATCTGGGCACAGTTCATCCAATTCACGATTACTGGGCTGCGACCTTTGCAGCAGATTTCTATAGGTTGTGTTTACGGTTTCCCATCGGTGAGGCATTGAGAAGAGCGAGAAAAGAGCATAAGGATAAGAGCATCATATGGGCGTCTCTGATGATGTATGGAGATCCCACATCACGTTTGCTGTAGACTCTATTCTCTTCCGGAAACGCTCGATATATCCCATTGAAGAATTGAAGGAAAAATACAATAGAATAGAAAAACTGTAGGCTGTAGAAAAGGGTATAACAAGAAAAGAGGATTTCGACTATGAGAAATACTTTGGGCCGGAAATCATTCCTTAGATCAGTTCAACGTTCGCGTGTAATGCTACACGTGTAACATCTCCATCTCTTTATAGTCTGATTCTATTAAAATAAGAATTGAAAAGGAAATCAAAGGCAACATAGAGTGAATCCTTAAATAGGGAGATGTCAATCCCATCCATGAAGATTGCTGGTGTTATGTCATTGGTTCTCCTTCTTATTTCCTTGGCAGCTGTTCCTGTTCTGGCCATCTTTCCTATGTTCCTTCTTGTACAGAGTCTACAGTCAAAAATCCAATTGAGTACCAACCATTTCTACAGAAAATACATCATTTTGGGATCAGCATTTGGACTTCTCACCGAGGTTCTGGCAATCTTAGATAACCTGGGCACACCTCCAGAAGAGAAGATTCTATTTCATCCTAACCCTGTGCTGGACCTCGTGCTGGGAGTGGGATTTTACTTCTTTGTTGCTGTCATGTGGGCCATCCTCATCAGAAGGTATGCCTTCAATGAGAAGAGTATTCTCGTCATAGGTGGTATTTGGGGTATTGTGGTAGAACAGGATGCAGCCATTCTGTTGAGTCCTCTCACGCAGGGAGTTGTTTTAGGAGCATTCTCTTATCTATTCGTTTTTCTGGTATATGGACCATTCATGGCTATTTCACCTCTGTTTTTCAGAGAAGGTCTCAATGTAAAAAAAAGAAAAGAGAGAAAGCTCAGGCATGCAGTTCTCGCATTTTTCATGCTGTGTGGAGCCTATGTACTGGCCGGCATGTACATGATTCTTGTGTGGATTGCTCTTGGGCTATGAACAGGAAAATGGACCCTTATCAATACTCTCTCAAGACTTTGAAATACCCCGGTTTGGGTTCATAAACATCTCCATCATGCTTGAATTTAGAAAGATATTCTCTGATGAATCCCTCCGTCAAACCCTGCTCCTGCCCGATACGGTAGATATCTTCCTGTTCAGCACCATTCCCCTGATTGCCCTTGTCCAAATCTTCAATCAAATCCATCAGAATCAGCATCTTGTCTCTCTGGGATTTTCTCGTGCCTGTCATCAAGGTATCAATATCCACCTTCCCTGTCTCGAGATCCATTGCCACTTTCACCAGACATTCCCTGAACAATCTGATGACTTCTTCAGCATCCTCCTTTTCCACGCTCCCTGATAACCGCATGCGGGCTCTCGCCTCTGATAACCTGATCAATGCTTCTAATTGTCGGGCAGTAATAGGAACAGGTGCACCTTCTGATTCTCCGCCCTTTCGCATTTGCACGTAGAAGTTCATCAGCTTCTGTGCAGCTTCCTTGGTCAAACTTGGCCTGACAGTGGTCTTGGCGTACAGAATGTACTTCTCCAGCAGATCCAGAGGTATGGGCTGCGTTACTGCCTCTTCTGGTTTCCTGTGTATGTTCACAATGTGCTCAGCAATTCTCCTGTCAGTATCTTCCTGCGGAACATCTGTAATAACATAGACCAGATCGAATCGTGATAACAGGGTAGAAGGAAGATCAATCTGATCAGCAATGGATTTGTAACGATCAAATCTTCCGTATTTTGGGTTGCAGGCTGCCAGAACTGAGGTCCTTGCATTTAAAGTGGCCACAACTCCAGCTTTTGCTATTGATATAGTGTTGTGTAGCATCAGTCCTGAGGCAGCAAAAACATGATCTTTGACTGTCACATCGTAGACCCATAGAATGTCTTTGTTAGGAATTTCCTCCACTCTCTCTATGCTTAGGAGACAGAAATCTACTGGGTTTTGTATTATCTGAGAGAATTCACCTTTGAATGGAGTTATCTCCTGCAGATTGCCATTACAATCAGTCACTGCATCAAGGCTGGCAATTTCAGAATGTACAATTTCGGGCTGATTGTTCCTGGAAACCAAAAAATAGAATCTTTTGAGATTTTCACCTGCCATTCTGACCTCTGCATGATCTGAGTTCATATAGACTGAGTGAATTCCCAGACGCAAGAGACAGTCCTGAAAGTCTTCTGCCAGCGAATGAACCTGTGTTAGAAAAGAAACCTGTTCCGAACCAGAACTGCCGCTCCCTATCAATACACCATGGAGAAACTCCACCAGAAGCGGCTCAGGCCATTGTACAACTGCGTGGGGAATCTTCTTTTTCATGAATAACTGGACGATTCCTGGAAAATTCAGCTTGAAAAACTTGTAGAGCAGCAAACTGGGACACCTCAGCCTGTAGAATGGTCTGCCGTTCCTCATCTTGGTATCCACGAAGCAGTATGCTCCAAATTCCTCTCCCAGAATGCATTTAGCATCTTCTATTATGTCCTTGTTGAAACTCAGTACCATTATTTCTGAAATTCTGTTCTTCTTGTTGAAGTAGATGTGGCCTGTACTGGTGATATATCCCAGTAACCTGGCAAGACCGAAGCTGATAGAGCGGGGAAATCGGATCCTGTTTGCGTTTTTCGGAGTCAAAAGGTTGAAATCATAATCTACAGAATACTTTAAAATACCTGGGGCAGTGCATCCCTGAGTTACCGTTTCTGCAGGAACTGTCTCTATCTTCCCGTCTCTGACTATGAAAACTGGATGTTCTGGTGTCACTGTGATCGATCTTCCGTTGGAATAGGTTATCCTCACAAATTTCTCTGGCGCTTTGTGCCTGCTTACCTTTTCGACTGTGACAGGACCATTCACAGATGTTAATTTATAACCATTGACAGGTAGAATCTCACAGTCTACCCCCTGGATTGGATCGTTTTCCTGCATCAGGGAATCTACAAACTCCCCCATACGCATCTTTTTTCCGTCAGAGAACATGAATTCAGTATCCGGATGGTATGACTGCTGTTCCAGGGCTTCATGGATGGCAGACCTGTCATCTGAAGACATCTTGTCCAGTTCATCGATGCAGCACAATCCCCCATCTGCCAGAACGAGCGCTCCTGCTTCCAGGGCCCATCCTCCTGTCATTTCGTCCCTCACCACTGCAGCTGTCAATCCTACTCCTGAAACTCCCTTTCCTGAAGTGTAGATCCCTCTCGGTGCTAGTCTGGCTACGTATTGCAGAATCTGGCTCTTGGCAGTACCAGGGTCACCAACCAGGAGAATGTTGGAGTCACCTCTCAACCGGGTGCCATCAGAGAGTATTCGGAAAACACCAGCAAACAACTGGAGAGCAATAGCTTCTTTCACTTCTTCATGTCCGAAGATGGCAGGAGCAATAGAAGATACGATCTTTTCGCAAATGAAGGGTTCAGCAGCTAATCTTCTGATCTCTTCTTCATCTTCGGTAGATATTTCAACTTCTTCCACTTCCTTTTCCCGCAATTCCACATGATTGACCTCAATATACATGTGAAAAGTAGTTTTGAGGCCCCTTTGAGTAGTCTCCTGTTGAGTCTTTAGAATACCAGTAATGTTCACTCTATTACCTGCCTGCGCTCGATCCACTATATCATCCCGTATGATGCAGTCAACAGAACGCGGCATCCTCCCCCCCCGTAGTCTTTCTGGTCTTTCCTGTATCCTCACTGACTGCCAGTCTACAAATTTTGATTGATCTTCTATCAGTCGGAAAGGGCCCTGTCTCCCGCAGGCAGGATTGCTGCAGACTGTGGGCTTCTTGAAGAGGTGGCTGTCCTGTTCTACGATCTGAATCTGCCCGCACCTTTGACATTCAAAGACTGCTTCCACAATTTCTGGTTTCACCTCAGATATTCGCCTGACAATTCCCTCAATCTGGACTAATTGGTTTATATGTTCTGATCTCAAGTCTCGAATTTCTTCACGGGCGGGAACGATGTTGTAGAATCTTAAATGTAAATCGATGCGCTCCTCAGGTCTGTACAGTGTTTCGAAGGCTGCATCGCAGGCAGGCAGCGCAAATTGGGGCTCATCGATGACTGACTGGGCTAATTCATAATCGTGATCCAGCAAGTGCTCGAAATCTACATTTAGTGATCTTAAGTAGTTTGCCCTGCATCTTCTGATTTCCTGGACGTAAACAGGGCTATCCATGGTAGGGAATGTTTCCAGAAAATCCCTGAACCGATTCAAAGCCTCCTCGAATTCCATGACATCACCGATCCTCTCCAAATCCAGCCGGCACTGAAGTCAGGAGTACTCCCATTCTATTTCGAAGGTCTCCCGCAGGTAGTGAAGGTGACTGGACAGGGTATAAAAAGATTTTTTTACATCCCTGTAAGAGTTCAATCAGTACTGTCAGGAATGTTCTCCTTTGAGGATAGTCGTCTTGTTTGTGATACATCTTTACACACCGTTGTTCGGGTGTAGTATATCCACCGCTTTCAACATGCAGTATGCAGTGGATTATTTGCACCCCATCTTTTTTCTTCGTGGATGCTCTTATGTGTTTGCCGAGAGCACAGGAAAAATAATCTGTCAGGGAAATTTTAGTACATGGAGATCCATGATGTGTAGAGGTGCCAACATGTATGGAAAGACGATGATGTTACACGTGTAACATAACAATGAATACTTATTTGTTGAACAGCAAAGCAGAAATTTGAGAAGTGCGGGTTAGAACAGAAAGTATCTGAAATTAGAATTCTCTTGCCAGAGATAGATAAGGAATTCAGAAAAAGAGTATACAACACCCAGGAATGTTACACGTGTAACAGGAGATTACCGGATCATTCAATAAGGACATAACCCAACGTTGCCAATGGTTAACCTTCCAGCAGCTTTTTCAGCAGCTCCAGTTTTTTCTCCTTTGCAAATTCGAGTTTGTTTTCCCTCTTCTCCTGATCCTGCCGAGCCAGGAGCATGGTATTGGGCTCCAGATTCTGATGTACCATAGTATGAGAACCCACGATTGAGTTTGGACCAATCCTCATTCCAGGCATTATGGATGCGTTAATACCTGTCTTGCAGTTTTCGCCCATGATGCATCCGAACTTATCCATTCCAGTATCTACCGCTTCCGAGTTAATTCTCACTCTTACTGGCTGCTCATCGAACCTGAAATTGGCAGTCACTGTCCCTGAACCAAAAGAACATCCATCCATGATGATGGAATCTCCAATATAATTGGTATGGAACCAGCAGTCAGCTCCAATGTAGCAGTTCTTCACTTCTGTGGAAAATCCGACAACTGTTCTCTCTCCAACATGGGAATAATCCCTCACCAGTGAATTGTTTCCGACAATGCATCCAGGTCCCAGGTAGCATGGTCCATTGACAGTAGCATACTCAAAGACTCTCACATCCTCTTCGATAATGACATCTCCCTTGATAGTAGCCTTTTCAGAGATTTCAGCAGAATCTGCTATAAAAGGCTTTGATTTACTAATGAAGTACCGTACTGCTTTAAAAATGTGCCACGGATACTTTAAAGCTGTCCAGAATCCTTCGTATACGACAGCTTCAACAGTGTAGTTTGCTTCGATCATGGCTGTCAATGCTCTTTCATAGACATCGTCTCTTTCACTTACCGTTTTCTCCAGATATTTCAGTAATGTATCAGCATCCCTATGGTAGTGGACCACCAGATTCACCAGATTTGAGGGTTCATTGCCAGGACCTGGCTTCTCCACAATACCTCTGACCTTCCCGTCCTCGATGCGCAAGTAACCGCCAGGGAAGTACTCGTTTACTCTGTACCCCAGAATGTATGTATCAGAATCTCCTCTTGCTGCTTTTAGAATATGTGTGTAGGCAGAGAGCTCGAACAGATCATTGGGATTCACCACAAGAATATCTTCTCCTGAAAGGAGATCTTTCGCACACAATAATGCATCTGCCATTCCTAGAGGCTGCTCCTGAACTACGTATTCAGCTTTTTCTTTTACGACCTCTCTGATTTCTGTGATGTTTTGAGGGCTTGAAATAATGATGATGTCGGACAATCCTGCCTTCCTGGCCAGATCAATCTGATGCAGAATCAATTCTTTACCCAGGAACTTGAGCAAGCACTTCTCCTTTACAATTGGGAACATGCGTTTTCCCACGCCGCCTGCAAGAAAGATTAATTTCATGGATCCACCTTCTGCAGTACATTTTTTACCAGAGTTTTTCCTTCATTTAAAAGGGTTTTCATTTTCTGTTCAGATTCAGATTCACAGATCACTCTGATCAAGGGCTCTGTCCCTGAAGGTCTGATCAAGAGCCAGGAATCTGAGAATTCAAGTCTGATACCATCAAGGAAATTCGTATCATCAGGGTTGAGTCTTGAAATCTGTGGTTCAACGTTTCGCATCACTTTCTGTTTCTTATCATTGGGACAAGAAATCCCAGTTTTTGCAAAATGCATTCTAGGTAGTGAGCTGATAAAGGTACGGATTTCTGAAGGGTCATCAATGTTCTGCAGCAGAAACAGAGTGGCAAAAAAGGTATCAGGGTGCATGCCAATTTCAGGAAGAATGTAGACGCCTACCTGCTCCACACCGATTAGAGATTGATACTCTCTCAGAAGATATGCGACTGCCACATCTCCCACCTTGCCACGGACAACTTCTGCACCAGCTCGTGCTGCTGCATGATCCAGTAAGCGCCCTGTCTCCACAGTGGTAGCAACTGTCTTTCTGGAAGCTTTCTCTGCTTTTCTGACTGCCAAGTATGAGATGAAGCTGATCATTTCATTGTACCCTATGAACCCCTTTTCATCACAAAAGACGACCCTATCTGCATCTCCGTCGAAGCAGACTGCAATATCTGCATTTTCATCTTTGAGGTACTGTACAGTCTTTGCCAGGGTGTCCTCCCTCGGTTCAGAAGCTCTATTGGGAAAGGTACCATCCGGAATATCATTCAGAGGAAGGACTGCAATACCCATTTTTCTGAAGAGATCAGTGGCAAACTGAGAGGCTGCTCCATTTCCAGGGTCAACAACGATGTTCAGGTCAGTCTTAAGAGAGATTCTCTTTTGAATGGCTTTGAAATACTCTTCTCTTGCAGTGTGATTAACAGACAGCTGCCCGAGGTGATCCCATGAGACTGTTCTGAATGCTTTCTTATAGTAGACGTCCTCGATTTTCTCTTCCTGTTCTGGGGAGTAGCCAATAGTAGAGGGATCCCACAGCTTGATCCCATTAAACTGGGGAGGATTATGAGAAGCAGTAATCATGATTCCTGTCACAAAATTCAGATTCTTTGTCAGAAATGCGAGAGCTGGTGTGGGCAGGATTCCCAGGTCTACGACATTCACACCTGCAGACATGATCCCCGCATTCAAACTGGTCTTTACGAGATCTCTTGACAATCTGGGGTCAGATGCCACGCATACACGCGACTGCACAGGCAGACAGGTACCAATAGCCATTCCCAATTCCAGGATGAAATCTGCTGTCAGCTCTTCACCTACGACACCGCGAACACCGCTGGTGCCAAACAGCTTCATTCAATCGCTCTCCACAATAGTAGCTGCACTCACCATGTCTGACTCATCTATTGTCATGGCGATGACTCCCTGGGCTGCCCTGCCCATCAATCTGATCCCTTTCGTGGGGATGCGAATCAGTTTACCCTGCTGTGAAATGATTAGAATCTCGTCAGTGTCTCTGACTGCTCTCATGCCTGCAACAGCTCCATTCTTTGCTGTTACCTTCATGGTGACAATTCCCTTCCCCCCGCGATGCTTTAATGAATACTCCTCAAATTTCGTTCTTTTTGCATATCCTAGTTCCGTAACAGTTAGAACGCTCCCTTCAGACACAGTGCACATCCCTACTACAGAATCATCTCTTGCCAAGGAGATACCTCTGACACCTCTGGCATTCCTTCCCATAGGTCTCAATTCTTTTTCATGGAATCTGATCGCTTTTCCCTTTTTGGTGGCAATGAAAATCTGTTGATTTCCATCAGTCCTGATCACGTTGACCAGTTCGTCATCCTTCAACTGCACAGCAATGATACCGCTGGGGCGGGGATTTCCGTATTCACTTAAAGCAGTTTTCTTGATCATACCCTTTCTAGTAACCATGACCAGATACTCATCTTCAGAGAACACGTCCACCGATACTGCTGCAGTAATGCATTCTTCCTGCACTTTTAGCAGATTGACAATAGGCTTTCCTCTGGCAGCTCTGGATGAGGTGGGAACATCATACGCTTTCAGCCAGTACACCTTCCCCTTATCAGTGAAAAAAAGGATATAATCGTGGGTAGAAGTAATGAACAAGTGCTCCACTATGTCTTCTTCCTTGGTTTCAATGCCCATTACGCCCTTTCCACCTCTTTTCTGTCTCCTGTATTCATCTATTGGCGTTTTCTTGATGTATCCTCCCCGGGTAATGGTGAGTACCACATTCTCTACAGGTACAAGATCCTCCATAGTCAATTCTACCTGTTCTTCCACTATTTCAGATCGCCTCTCATCACCGTAATTCTCCTGCAGTTCCAGCAATTCCTCCTTTACAATGTCCAGGACAGCTTTGCGGCTGCCGAGTATTCTTTCCAGAGTTTCTATCTGTCTTAGTACAGAGGCGAGCTCATCACGTATTTTCTGCCTTTCCAGTCCTACTAACCTCTGGAGGCGCATGTCCAGTATGGCTCTTGCCTGCCTTTCAGTGAGGTTAAATCTGGATTGGAGTGCTTCTCTCGCTTCTTCCACTTTTTGTGATCTTCTTATGATTTCAATGGCAGCATCAATATTATCGAGGGCAATCAAGAGGCCCTCCAGGATGTGGGCTCTTTCTCTAGCCCTTTCCAGGTCGAATTCTGTTCTTTTCGTGATAACATTTACACGATGATTGATGTATTCTTTCAGGATCTGCTTTAAATTCAGGATGCGAGGCTCTCCATCCACCAGAGCCAGCATGATAATGCCGAAGGTGGTCTGCAAATTCGTGTGCTTGAACAATTGATTCAAAACGATTTCAGGGAGATAATCCTTATTGACCTCTACAACGATTCGCATGCCCTCTCTGTCAGTTTCATCGCGCAGATCTGAGATTCCATCTATGCGCTTCTCCCTCGCAAGCAGAGCGATATCCTCGATAAGCTTTGCCTTGTTCACCTGATACGGTATTTCAGTGATGACGATCCTTTTTACTCCGTTTTTCTCATCAATGCGTGCTCTGGCCCGTAAAACCAGTTTTCCTTTCCCTGTCTTGTACGCCTTTTCTATCCCAACTCTACCGTAAATCAGCCCTCCTGTCGGAAAATCGGGAGCTTTAATCACTTTCATCAGTTTTTTTATAGTCACGTCAGGAGTGTCAATGATAACAATGAGTGCTTCTGCCACCTCCTTGAGATTGTGAGGTGGGATATTGGTGGCCATGCCTACAGCTATGCCGGAGCTGCCGTTGATCAGTAAATTGGGAAGCTTTCCCGGTAAGACGAGGGGTTCCTGTAGACTGCCGTCAAAATTGGGAACAAATTCTACTGTTTCTTTCTCAATATCTGATAGGAGCTCCTCGGATACCGCAGCCATTTTAACTTCAGTGTAACGCATGGCAGCTGCAGGATCTCCGTCAACTGAGCCGAAATTGCCCTGTCCGGCTATTAAGGGATAGCGCATGCTGAACTCCTGAACCATTCTCACTAAAGAGTCGTAGACTGCTGCATCTCCATGAGGATGGTACTTTCCGAGAACATCTCCTACCACGCGAGCAGATTTTCTTGTTGGTTTATCGTAGGTGAGGCCCATGAGGTTCATGGCATACAATATTCGCCTGTGCACTGGTTTTAATCCATCTCTGACATCAGGTAAGGCTCTCCCCACAATGACAGACATAGCATAGTCAATGTAGGATTCTTTCATTTCTTTCTCGAGAGAAGTTTCAAGGATGCTGGGCATGGTCTCTTGTGTAATCGTTCACATTTAAAAGTATGTACAATGGAGGTGCCTGGTGCTTCTCCCAATAGTGTTACACGTGTAACATTTTTGCTGTTCTTTACTCAGGATCAGAATTTGTATTTAGTGGATAGGATTCTCTCAATTCACTAGAATACCTCTAATCAATCCAGAAATTGTACAGGAAAACGATTTTGAAATAAAAAGAAGGGGATAACCCCTTCTTACATCAAGGAAATCCGGCTCCTATCAATCTTTCGTCTCTTTTCTTGAGCTTCTGGTACTCGTTCCACTCCGCATCTGTCAGTATGTAGATCTCCGTCTTGTCATAGGTGGGCCTGATCAGCTTGATCAATCCCTTGTCGACGTACTCCTGTATGATGTGTTCCTTTATCTCTTCTATGTGCTTTACCTCTCCTCTCAGAACGCATGCGAAGTTGAAGTGTTCCGAGAGGTACCGTCTGCGTTCTTCCATCTTCGTCACCCCGTTGTATCAACGATAGACCATTGATACAGTACTTTTTCATACATGCTCTTTATAAGCTTTGTGGTAAAGACCTCCTAGATAGGTTTGAATTCTTCTTAAAACGAATACAAAAAGTCCAAATGGAGAATAAGATTAAAATTCAGATTAATTTAGTGCAGAGTTTCCAGAGCAAGTCCCAAAGCCCTGACCATGGATACCTTTAAAAGTAAGGGCTCTCATCACGCTAGCATTGGTATCATTTCTGGCAGGTATTATATCTGGAGTCTTCATGCTCTTCACCACAATAACTATTTCCTTTTTCAGTTTCCGTTACGGATGGGACCCCGACAATTTGGTGGCTCCACTCATCACTTTTCTGGGAGATTTCTTGACATTGCCTTTTCTTTTCTTTTCCTTTGATCTTCTTCATGGGGGCTCTGTTTTCGAGAAGAAGTTGATTTTCATTGGCTTTCTTGTGGCAACTTCATACATGTGGATTGCAGGGCTAAAAATGGGAGAATATTGCAGGAGGATCCTGATCGAGAGTCTTCCAATACTCTTTGTCTGTGCTGTCTTGAGTTCTCTTTCTGGATCGTTACTGAGCACGAGGGTAGAAATGATAATTACCACAGCAGGAATCCTTACACTCGTACCTGCTCTTCTGGAAGATGGCGGTGCCATGGGGGGAATCTTGTCTGCACGACTCTCTTCTGCGTTCTATTTGGGACAAATAAAGCTCTCGAAAAAGCCCCCAGTTCTTGTGTACCACCTTTTTGGAGTCATGCACATTCTCGGACTAATGATATTTCTCCTTCTGGGCAGTACAGCATTTGTTCTGAACAGTATTTTTGGCATACCCTCCCCCTCTTTCCTTGTCTTTGTTCTAGCAGTAGTCGTAACAGGCCAGATTCTCATCCCTATAGTCAATGTGATCTCCTACTATCTCGCTGTGGCAGCATATAAGATCGAGCTGAACCCGGATAATGTTACCATTCCGATAATTACAAGTATCATGGATATTATGGGGACAGGTATTTTGATCATGGTTTTAGTTCTTCTGGGCATACTATGAGGGTTACCTACAAGGACATTTACCTCTCTCTTCTTTGGCGAAGAGTAGTACTTGACATGAGAAAAACTCTCCTATAGAATCTCTATTGTAGGCATTCTCTTTCTGACATTCGTGGTCTGGTGGGTAAGAAGCACACGACGCATGTAGGGCTTAGAAGATGAGAATAATGGATCAAGATACTACTATGATTTCATGGGGTCAGAAAACCCCGCTTTGAAGCCATAATCACATATTCACGCAAGCAATTCCTCAATGAATCGAGAAACGCCCACCAAATCCTTTTCTACATGCTCCCATTCATCACCATAATCGCCTTTTAAAAGAAGGGTTTTCATACCCAGAGCATCAGCACCCAACAAATCTACCTCAGGCTTGTCCCCCACCATCAGGATCTCATCAGGGTTCATTTTCAAGGTCTCCAGTATATGGATATAAGGTTCTGAAAAAGGTTTTGTCTTTTCAGTATCATCCCCTGCAATAACTACCAAATCAAAGTATCCAGTAATAGAAAGAGATCTGACCCGCTCTCTCTTGGAGAAGCTCTCACCATCATAATCTGTCAGCAGGACCAGTATTAGCCCTTTCTCCTTCAAGACACTGAGAAGCTCTTCAGCATATTCTCTCACGTACGTGGTCTCAACAATCAATTTCCAGTATAAATTGGTCAATCTCTGTTTTTCTTCCAGAGAAATGTCAGGACTGAACTGTTCCCACCAGATATTCCGATCATAGACACTCTGTACATTGAACTGGTAATGAATGTGCTCCATTTTTCTCCTCGTATCTTCATAGGATTCTCCCGTCAGGGCTGCTAATTCTTCTGACACTATTTTCTTGGCCAGTTCCAAATCAGAACTTGTGAGAGTTCCATCCAGATCAAAGATTACTGCCTTGAGCATGAAACCACTGCTCCAAAGAGTTGTACTAGTCTCAAGAAGGTTCAGCCTCTGTGCATCCTCTTCTCCAGTTTTGCAGTTTCATCCTCCTCTTTCTTCTGCCAGCATATTTTCCCATCTTTTTCTACACTTTCAATCTTCCCTTCTTCTTGCAGTCGCAGCAGATTCTTCCTTGCTTCCACTAGGCTCGTTCCAGCTTTTTCTGCCACTTCCCTTGTGGAGAGAGGATCTTCTGACTTCTCGATGATTTCTTCAATGTTCTGATACATTTAGATCAACTCCTTTAAGAGGGCTAGACACCTCAGGATGTGTTCAGTCTCATTTAAGTCTTTTGTCTCTTTCAATCTGATGAGCAGCTCCTCCTTTTTTTCCTGGAGAATGGTGTTTGTGGGTTCTGTGACTTCTTCTTCAGTGCAGTTTGCGCAGATGATTTTTCCATTCTTCTCAAATAGGGGATACCCACATTTTTCACAGTGCTGGGCAGTCATTTTAGCTCCGCTCAGGAGTAATTGTGAAATATCCATGAACTTGGTTAGGATTGCATTATTATAAAGGTTTGATATGAACTGGGGACTGTTACACGTGTAACATTGGACTTCTTCAAAATGTCTTCGAAAATTCTTAGAAAGATTGCTGAAGTTGTTGGACAAAGCTAGAGAAAATAGGCAAATTACTGTCCTGCAAGAAGAGCTTTCATGAGTTTATAGGCTCCTCTCTTCACTGATTCATCTCCTGAAGCAAAGAGAGTTGGTGTTTTCTCCAGAGATTCTTTCCTTGCATATTTTGACAAATGTTCGATAGCCACATCTTGTATTGTCTTATGCAGGAGTGGTGAATATGACTCATCTCCGAGCAATTTGAAGAACTTCTCTTTAGTCTCAGCATCATCTGCCCCTA
>CAZFAR010000005.1:0-22910 GCA_964516825.1 uncultured Thermococci archaeon | reverse complement strand
AGTGGAAATTGGGGACCTAATCATCGTAAGACCTGGGGAGAGAGTACCTCTGGATTCCATACCCATTCAATTGACGAACTGGGAAGCATGGCGCAGGAGATTGACCCCTGACTTCAAGAAGGTATCCCCTGCCAGGAAACTTGACAGATACTACATTCCAACGCGCTATCCCAGTGGTCTTCCAGGAGGAGTCCCTTCACGATTTTTCGATGACCCCAGAGAGGCAGAGGAAGCCATGCTCCTAGCGAAAGGCGTCATAGAGCTCGTGCGAAAGAAGTTGGAAAGCGTCAATTAATCTTCCCACAACCTTAGAATTTTCCCACACCCTGTAGAAAATGCGCACATTGGTAAGCCCTGTTGCATTCGACTCCTCTGTAACCCTTGTAGAAGAAGCACTATTCTTCCTTTGATTTCCAAAATAACGCAGAAAAAGTGCGGGGGATGGGATTCGAACCCACGTATCCCTACGGAACAGGGTCCTAAGCCCTGCGCCTTTTCCAAGCTCGGCAACCCCCGCTCTCAATTTCCTCTACTCTAAAGTTCATAAAGCTTTTGGTTTCATTGATTGCCAAGTTTCTGATAGACATTATGCTACGTATGACAATTCGGTCAGATAAAATGTCCAAACCCTCATCATATTCCGTCCTGTTACACCTGTAACATCCAGCAGTCTTGCTCCTGTTTCCTGAACCGACCTCTCGATGAATAACAAACACTTATAAGTCTTCCTACAAATAGAATGCC
Source organism: uncultured Thermococci archaeon (assembly GCA_964516825.1). Classification (GTDB taxonomy): domain Archaea; phylum Methanobacteriota_B; class Thermococci; order Methanofastidiosales; family SZ-28-30; genus SZ-28-30. The sequence continues at coordinate 22,166 of CAZFAR010000005.1, read as the reverse complement.
AATGATCGAGATCATCGATGTCACCAAAACGTTTGGAAATATTACTGCTTTATCCGATCTCAATCTATCTGTAAGAAAGGGCGAACTTTTCGGGCTGGTGGGTCCAAATGGGGCAGGAAAGACCACTGCCATCCGCATCGTGTGCGGAATCCTCCATCCCACCAGAGGAAGAGTTCTCATAGATGACCATGATGTTTTCGAAAACGTCCACATCAAGAAAAGGATAGGATACCTTCCTGAGGAGCCTAACCTGTACACCCGACCTACTGCCTTTGAACTGCTCCAGTATTTCGGATCCTTGTACGGCAACTCCACTTCCCAAAGAGCGGAAGACCTTCTCAAATTCGTTGGACTTTATCACAGGAAGGACTCCAGAATAGAAACTTTCTCCAAAGGCATGAGACACAGACTCGCCTTCGCTCGGGCTCTGGTCCACGATCCTGACATACTTATCCTCGATGAACCCACTATGGGGCTCGATCCTGCCACTGCCAAGAGGGTGCGTGGATTCATTAAAACCTTCAAAGGAAAGAAAACCATCATTTTATGCACACATTACATGGAAGAAGCAGACGAATTGTGCGACAGAGTGGGTTTCCTGGACAGAGGGAGAATCGTGAAGGTGGGAGAACCTTTACAACTGAAAGAGGAATTGAAACAGGAGTCCACCTATGAAATCATCATCAACAAGGAAAATCCCCAATTTATCGAGTGGATGAAGCCTCAGATCATCTCTCAGGATAATAATAGACTCATCTGCTCCTTGAATCCAGAAGACATTTCCAGGCTGCTTGAAGAATACTGGTCAGAAATATTCTCCATACGCACGATAACACCTACGTTAGCAGACGTTTTTGAGAGGTATACCCATGACATTCAGTAAGATGACGCTCTGGGAACTGAAACAGATCTTCAAAGGCAGGAAATTTACCTATTCCTTTGTCATCCAATTCTTTGTCATTCTGGCCATTATTCCTCTTCTCGATGTGTATTCTGGAATTCTGGAAGAGCCCACAGAGATCATTCTCCCCACATCAACCTCATATCTTCCAGTGGGTGTGTCTTCATCTCCCCTCCAGGAAATACTGGAAGAGCATTCTATTTTCCGTGTGTACACTGTTTCAGAAGAAGAGGGATACACTCTCCTCAGGAATCACGTGGTTTGCTGTCTCGTTTCTGGTGAAAAAATCGTTTTTGATAAAGACAATCCAAAGGCACGCGTGGCAGAGTTCCATCTGCAGCGATTGCTCCAGCAGAATGCTGATATAGAGATTTCATGGTACTTGAACGAGAAGCCTGTAGTCCCCCCACAGCAGTTGGCAGCACGCCAGCTAGCCTTGCAGGAGATCAGGAGAACTGCAGAAATGATGCAGTCTGACCAGCTCAACTATTCTACCTTACTCGTCTTGCTCCTCGCCATATTTCTGGCTTCAGGTATTCTCATGGATCTGATAGTGTCTGAAAAAGAGAAGCAAACAGGAGAAATCCTCTTCAGTCTGCCCATTACTCCTGGAAGAATATTGCTCGCCAAAGTGGCTGCAGTAGTCATCGTGCTTGTCTGTCAGATTGCATTATGGATTTCCACATTATACAGTCTGGGACGGGTTTCCAGCTTATTATCTATGTTCCCCTTGTTTCTGACCTCATTTCTGATCATATCATTGACATGCTTTGTTTCCGTATATACCAAGAGCTACAAGGAAGCTGGGTTCGCAATTACAGTCTCCTACGTTCTGCTGTTTGCCTTCTTGATGAGTGCCTCTACCTTCTACGTTATTTCGGAGAGACTTTCCTTTCTATCTCCTCTGACACTGGTCATCATGATAGAAAAAGGAGAGAACATGAGCGGGATTGCCTATGCAGCTCTTCCTTCCTTTCTGGTGTCATGTGCATTCATTCTTGTTTCCGTGAAGTTATATGAAAGAGATGAATTCTACTTCGGACCTAGACCCTCTCTCCTAAAAACGGTGGCACTCCTCATTGGGAGGACTTTGCTGGTTAATACTGTTGTACTGCTCTCTCTGGCAGAATGTGTCTGCATGGGAGCGTATTGGGTGATTTCATGAGAGTTCTAACTCTCGCCAGAAAGGAGTTTGCAGACATTCTCTCTGAGAGAATATATATTCTTACCCTGATTCTGCAGATATTTGTAGTCGTGGGTATTGTTTTTCTGGGCATGTTTTATGCTCAAATTCAGTATTCCATTACGTATGTCGGAAACGTGTACGTGGAAAGTGATGATCCTCAGTTCTTGACACAGCTTCAGCGGGATGAGAGGATCAACATCATTCAGAATCATGACAGGGCTGTAGCTGTCATCATAATGAAGCAGGGTATCATTTCTGTGGAAATGAGGGATGCCCGCTTCAGGAGCGATGTGGAGAATATCATTAATAGGGCATACACCAACATGCGGATTGAATGGGGTGAAGTCTCAAGAGGGCCAAATCCCGTTTTCATAGAGATAATGAATTCACTGCTGATTCCTCTCGTGTTATTACTGCCCGTTTTCTTCTCCATGAATGTACTATCCGATTCTATAGTCAAAGAGAAGGAAAGGAAAACACTTGAGATCTTGTTCTCTGTTCCAATGCGGAGAGAGGAGATCATCATCGGGAAGATCATTCCAGTCATTGTCCTGGCTCTGATCCAGGTCATTGCATGGATTGGACTACTGTTTCTGATCTATCCATTCCTGTATCATATTCTGCTCTTAATCCTGTTCTTGATAGTTCTGATGGCTTTCTTCTTTTCATCAGCTGTAGCTTTTTCCACTTATGCAGGAACAGTGAGAGAATCGAACCTGTTTCTGATTTTATTCATGATGGCAGTCACTTTTTTGGTTTTTATTCCCTTTCCGAAAGAATTCTCTTTTGTGAGCCGATTTTCTCCCGTGGGTGCTATCGTGCTTTTTTCCTCCAACCAGGGGTTGCTGCTCCGGGAAGTTCTCCCGTATTTTGTAGTGTATGGTATTCTATCTCTGGGTTCGTTCTTTATAGCATCCAAGATGCTCTCCAAGGATGAGTACACCAGACTGGGATGATAGTCGTAGATGCTTTCATTGGTCTTTTGGTCAGAGAGCTGTAACTATCTTTTTCTCAAGAAAATGACTGTTAGAACAACTGCAACAAGAGTGATAATGACCACAGCAATTGGCAAATATTCTGTTGAGAAGAGATTTTTTGTCTTTGAAGGCAAAGGCTCGCACGGTAGAGACTGACAACACCATGAAGGATCATCATTGAAACACATGAATGTACGCGTCAGTCGAGTCATATTACTCCCGTCAGCATCTATTACATAAATTTCATAGAAAGTGAAGGAATTTCTGTCTGAGTAGAAAGCGATTCTTGTCCCATCAGGAGACCATACAGGACCGGAATCAAGTGCAGAGTCACTTGTGAGCCGTATCACATTCCCTCCATCAGCATCCATGACATAGATTTCCGTTTTCTCATTGTCTCTTCCGGATATGAAAACTATCTTCTTTCCATCAGGAGACCATTTAGGACGTCCGTCAAAAGCAGGGTTGTTGGTTATGTTTGTTCGGTTTTCCCCATTAATATCCACGACAAGGATTTCCCAATTGTCATCTATGAATGATTCAAAAGCGATTTTCTTTCCATCAGGAGACCATGCTGGTGCTTTATCAGATTCAGAACTCTTGGCTATCCAGTTCTGGTTTCTTCCATCTGCATCCATGACATAGATCCCTTTTTTCCCTCCTCCAACTCTATCTGTTGCAAAAATGATCTTTCTCCCATCAGGAGACCATGAGGGAAATCCATCCCATGCAGAATTGTGAGTGAGCCTCTGCACATTACTTCCATCCGCGTCCATGACGTAAATTTCAACATTTCCATCTCTCTGTGAAACAAAGACAATCCGTGTCCCATCAGGAGACCAGGCAGGACACCCATCGTCCACAGTGTTGTCAGTGAGCCTCTGCACATTACTTCCATCTGCATCCATGACGTAGATTGAACTTTTACCATCTCTTGTCGAGGAAAAGGCGATCTTTCCGCAATTGCCTGAGTTTGAGATGGGGAATACACTAACTGCAAGGAGGAGCATTAAGAAAACAGATACTCTCCTGCATTGCATCTTATACTGCATCACACTAATACTATCTTCTCCTGATTATATAAGCTTATAGGTTATTGCATTGGATTCTCGACAAACCTGCAGGAACTGTCTCTATTAATATTTCAAATGCTTCTGCAACAGTTGGAGGACTTATTCGCCCTTCATTATTCCATTTGTTCTCTAGTTGTTACACGTGTAACAAATTTTTTCAAGGACTCAATGTAAATAGAAGGAGTCGTTTTCGAACGTATAAAACGTGTTCTTCACATCTTTCTTGATATCTTATTAGGCTCAGAATTTCTCGTCTCTCATCCCAAAGCTATATAAAGCAGTTTCGAAAGGTAGACTGGGTGAGATGATGAACGACATCTTTTTCACTGAGGAAGAGAATGCTTTCCGAAAAGAATTAAGAGAGTTTATTGAAGCCGAGATTGCTCCTCACACTAGAGATATTGAAGAGAATAACAGATATCCTCGAGATCTTATCAAGAAAATGGGAGATGCTGGATACCTGGCAGTATTCCATCCTCCTGAGTACGGAGGGAGTGGAAAGGGACTCTCAACTGAAATCATTGTGTGCGAAGAACTCTCATCTGTCAATCCTGCCATGGATATGGGGCGGATGGCATCTGTTACCCTGTTTGGAGCTCCTGTGCGGCGGTTTGGCACAGAAGAGCAGAAAAAGAAGTATCTCATACCAGTGATCAAAGGAGAGAAAATTGGTGCAATTGGTATTACAGAACCAGATGTGGGATCAGATACAGCAGGGATGAAGACCAAGGCAGTAAGAGAGGGAGATGAGTACATTATCAATGGTGAGAAAAAGTTCATCACCAATGGTTCACAGGCAGACTACATCTGTCTTTTCGCTATCACGAATCCTGATGTCCACCCAAAGAATGGCATGTCTGGTTTCATCTTTCCCACAAATACTAGAGGATTTTCTGTAGTAGAAGATCATCAGATGATGGGAATGTCTGGAGCCAGAGTGTCCCGATTGAAGTTTGAGAACTGCAGGATACCTGCTGAGAACCTGGTAGGAGAAGAGAACAAAGGGTTCAGAGTATTGATGGATGAACTGGATTCAGAAAGAACTGCTATTGCTGCAGAGGCTGTAGGATACTGCAGGACACCTTATGAAGAAGCAGTGAAATGGTCATGTGAGAGAGTTCAGTTTGATCAACCCATTAGGTACTTTGAAGGTGTGTCCTTCAAAATAGCAGAAATGGCTACCAAGATTGAGGCTGCCCGACTACTAGTTTTGAAGGCTGCCCGCATGTATGATAAAGGATTGAAGATCACCAAGGAAGCTGCCATGGCCAAGATTTTTGCTACTGAAACTGCTGTGGATGTGGCAAACAATGCATTGCAGATCCTGGGCGGGAACGGGTATACGAAGAACTACAGGACAGAACAATTCTTGAGAGATGCCAGAATCATGATGATTGGTGGAGGGACTGCAGAGATTCTCCGGTTCTTAATCCAGAGGGAGATTTACAAGGAGAAAGGAGCCTGACTTCATCATAGTCTGTTTTTTTTTCTTGGCTCGAAGCATTTGTCCTTTCTCGCGATCTCGAAGTCTTTTCATTCTCTTTCTTACTTGTTCATCTGTCTCGGGTTCCAACTACGGAAGTCACTCTTCCCCGAATACCTGTGCCGTATACACCTGTATATCCAGTGTGCCATTTCTCCAGAAATCTGCTGATAATCCAGCCTTGCTGCAAAGATGGGACATGAACTCTTCTGGATCTGGCAACTGCTCCCACACCTGAGGAAGAAAGGTTGCCCTATTGAATCCAGCAGCAATGATGACCCCTTTCCCCTGAATCTTCCTGAGCATGTCGTTAGAATTTGCATACGATATCTTCTGCGGTATACTCAACACAGATATCTCAATAGTAATCTCTGACAGCTCCTCGTAGATAACTGGAGGAAATCGGGGATCTCTCACAGCTGCATTAACTGCATTCTCCATTACTCCTTTGTACAACTCCTTTTCAGGAATCAAATTACCGATACAGCCTCTCAGCATTCCATCTTTGTTCAACGTGACAAAGCACGCTCTCTTCTCCCTCAATCTGTCAGAAAGCTGTGACTCATCCACTTCAGGGAGAGTTCTGTCCTTTAGATACTGCTCCAGCGTTTCTCGCGCCAGATGCAGCAAGAATTTCTGCTCTTCTTCATTTAAATAGTTCTGATCTCCATAATACGCTACTGCCATATATCCCACCACCTGATCCTTTCCTCCTGCAGTGTCTCCTGAATTTCTGTAGTCCAGTAATTTTCCCTGCCAGCCCTTTTCCTCGGCCAGATACATCAATGTCAGAATCGCCTTTATCCCGCATGCCTCACATGACTGAACCATTTCAAAATCCAGCTCAGGTACTGCCTCAGTACAGATGTTGTCCAGTTCATTCGCCCTCTCGTACGGGTAGTAATGGCTCAAATCACTGGATGCTACCACGAGTGTTCTCTCATCAATGTATGGTGAGAGTGCAGAAGCCACTGCTGCAGGGTCTGTATCTCCCAGAACAATGGGAATGATCTCAAAATCAGTGAGAACACACTGCAGAAAAGGAAGCTGCACCTCCAGACAATGTTCCCGCGTATGAGCCTCTGGAACTGTCGTGAAGACGGAGTCGTTTTTCAATTCATGAACCTTTTCAGAGACTCTTACCAGTCCGAGAGGAGTCTCGTAATGGGTGAAGTCGGGGATCGATGCACCTGAAAACCACACATAATGGGTAGGACCGATCAGTATTACTGTATCGTACTGGTCATTCAGCTGTTTGTAACTGTAAGCAGCTGTCAATCCTGAATACACGTATCCTGCATGAGGGCATACTAACCCATGAATATCTGGAAGATCTAGATAAGGTGCCTGATCCAAATATTCGTATATGATACTCTTCAACTCCTCAGATGAGGAAGGATAGAACCGACCAGCTACTGCTTCTTTCCGTATTTTCATCTCTTTCTCTTCCTGTTCTTTCTCTTTGTTCGGCCAAAAATACGCAGTCAACAATAAACATGAGATCAAGACTAGAATCAGAGCCCCACCAGTCTTTCTTTTCATCATTTCCACACTCCTTTTATTTCATTCCCGCAGTATTCACATATCCCCTCTTTCACATGCATTTCTGTAACAAAGAACCCTTTTCTCCCAACGATCAGCTTCTCGCAGTGAGGGCAGTACGTATTCTGCTCCTCGGCACCTGGTATGTTCCCAATATACACGTAGTTTAACCCAGAATCTAGAGCGATCTGCCGAGCCTCCTTCAATGTCTCATAGGGGGTCTGGGGAAGGTTCAGCAGTTTGTAGGCAGGATTGAATCGTGAGAAATGGAGAGGATAATCAGCCCCAATATTCTGATACAGCCATGCACACATTTCAGCAATCATGTCCATGTCGTCAGTCCAGGTGGGGACCACGAGGTTTGTTACTTCAAACCAAACACGTTCATCTCTTAGGGTCTTCAACGTATTCAGTACAGGTTCAAGTGTTCCCGAATTCAAGGTATTATAAATTTCCTCACTGAAACTTTTGAGATCCACATTTGCTGCATCCAGATACTGCGATAAATCCTTCAACGGTGTTTCATTCATGTATCCGTTTGTAACCCACACGTTCCTGATTCCCCGCTGTGCAGCCAGTACAGAGGTGTCATACATGTATTCATACCATGCAGTGGGTTCAGAATACGTGTACGCAATAGAATGGCATCCTGTTTGTGCTGCCTGTTCTACTACCTGTTCAGGGAACAGCTCTCCATCCCGTTCTTCTGGACCTCTCTGGGAGATTTCCCAGTTCTGGCAGTTCAGGCAGCGGAAGTTGCATCCTGCAGTGGCAATGGAAAAAGCGGAAGTACCAGGCAGAAAATGGAATAGAGGCTTTTTCTCAATAGGATCAATGTGGACTGCGCATGGATTCCCGTAAGCCAATGTGTGGAGAACGCCTCCGTAATTCGTTTTATTTCGGCACACACTTCTCTGACCTTCCCTCAAGATACATTCATTGGGGCAGACCTGGCATCTGACATTCTCTCCGAGCTTGAGGTAATGATATCCTTCTCGGGACCATTTCCAGGGGGCAGACAGTTCAGACTCACTCTGAGAAGACTGTCCAAGACCTCCGGGTACCACAGGATTTTCTCTAAATAACCGAGACAGTGCATAGGCACCAGCAGCTATCCCTAACCCTGCAAGCACAATTTTCTTGAGAAACACTCGCCTGGACAAAGAATCATTTTCTGTCATTCAGTATAGGTCTTCACCTCTGTATAAAAGGATTTCTCTGATGCAATATCCGCGGTAGAGTCTCTGGTAGAGTACTTTATCTTGCATGTCAAGAATGTCATAATTGTCATAGGAACATAACGAACTGATGGAGAATGTCATAATTGATGTCATATGTAATATATCTCATCAGGTTTCTTAATCTCAAAACCTGTTTCATGTTACACGTGTAACGTAACAATGATGCTTGAAAACCAAAATGTGTACTCTCTTCTGTGCATCTATTATCAATGAAAAAGAAAAAGCCAAGAGATCCGAGAGCTTACAGTAAGGTACTTGGATGTAAAAAGCTCTTTCTAAAGAAGAGAGGGGCTCGACAGAGCCCCTTCACTGGAATTCCAGCCCACCATCGACGCTTTCACAGCACAGGAGAAGTCCAGACTCCAGCGTCTCCCCTCTCAAGCTGGACGTATAATCTATGACTCTCTTGTATTTAAGAATTTCTATGAGGGCCAAGAGATGACATGCAGCAAATCTGGTGAGCCAGTATAGGCAACTGAATGCTTCAGAGTTGTCCAATTGCTCATTATTTGGAACGTAACAATGCATGAATGGAAGTAAAGAAATCTGAGGATCTTCTACCACCAACACTTTATCCAGCCCGCATCTCAGGATTCTCACAAGCCCTAACCTTCTTTCTTTCTATCTGCTTCAAACTGCGCAAGCTGTCCTATGCTATACCCTCTCAAGTAGCCATACCTGTAGACACCTACAGTGAAAAGGAGAAGACCCACTGCAAAATAAATGTGCTCCACCTCAGTTAGCGAAATCATGAACAGCACAAATCCAACGATGACTGCCAGAATATTGAGAAGCCAAATGAGATCATACCTGCTCATGATAAGTAGCATATTAGTCCCCTTTTAAACCTTGTGTTGATAGTTGATAGACAAAGGACATTGATAGACAACAAAAGCCACAAATGGATTCATTATACGAAAAGCTACACCATAGGTACTGTCATACTGCCTTCAGGGAATACCAGTACTTCCCCACCTTTCCTCTTTACTGCTTCATCCAAAGCCTCCTGGACAGATGCATAAGGCTTCATGAAAACATCTTTCAAAATAGCTGGATCCAGACCAGTAACTGCCCATACCTCAGCTCTTCCAGTCAATTCCGCAATTTTTCCAGCCTTGTGATACCCCAGTTTATACTCCTTCTTCAAAGTCTCCAGAGCTTCACCCGGTGTTCTGCATTTCTTTAACAGCTGATAAAACATATCAGGGCCAATACCTCCCCAGCACTGAGCTACCAGGATCAATATTCCATCCTCGTTCAAAGCCAATTTCCCGTTTTCAATAGCTTTCTGTGCCTGGTACAAACTGATATCCATGGGGTAGGGAGCTGCAGTCAGAACGATGTCACGCTTTGGACAAGACACGCAATACACCTGTTTCGACCACTGGGTTGCCTCATAAAAACTCCTGAATATATCCCCCGAACTGCAGGCATATATGCGTCGATTCTTATCCAGTACTGTATTGATGCAGAAAACATCATTTCTGATCAGGTTGACCCCTTCTTCCATGCCTTCATGAACAGGATTTCCCCTGAGAGCCAGATTCCTCGCTTCCTTCTCCAAAGCAAATCTGTGGTTCTGTTCAATCGTAGTATACGCTGCCAGTCCGGGCAGGAAAGCTTTCCTTCCTCCAGTGAACCCAGCAAAGTAGTGAGGCTCCACAGATCCAATGACGACGACCTTTTGAAACTTCTCCAAAACTGTGTCAAAGTAGACCTCCACTCCCTGGGAAGTCTTCCCGTAATACGTGTGTGGCGTCTCTCTGGCCCTGTGGACATGGATTCTGTCTCTGAACCTTTTGTAGTAATCTCCAAGAATGTATATGAACCCCTCTTCAGTAGGAGGAGCATGGGACCCGGTAGCAACTGCAATGCGAAACTTGCCATGAACCCTTTTCAGAAGAACATCCAGTACTCTAGAGGTTGGTGTTGGTCTCTGAGCATCGTTAACCACTAAGAGAAATTCATCTTCCACAAAGGAGGAAAGTGGCTCCGAATCTACAGGATGATCAAGAGATTCGTTCAAGACAGCTTTCTCGTCATGCTCTTCCACTTCATTTGGTGAAACAATGCGGATTTTCTCTGCTTCTACCTCTATAAATTCCTTTCCATAGTTGATTCTTGCCTTCATGATGCTGATACGTCTCCTCGAATCTCTTCTCCTTCAGTCTGAATTCGCGGTTGTATGGGACTGGGCAGGCCCAATTCTCGAGCCAGATTCATCATCACCAGGAATGCCTGCTGTGTCATACGGTAGATGATCTCTCTCCCGATTTCGGGGTTTAACTGTCTTTTCTCTTTCCAAGCATCCACTAGCTGCTTTCTAATTGGTTCAGCTTCCTGGAACATGATAGTTCCACTGACCTTCATCTCACCAACAGGAGGATCATAACTGGTAACATATTCGAAAGAGACTTCAACTATGTTGAGCTTGCCAGTAGGACCAGGAACCTGGACTTCCTGCACCTGCAATATTCGGGGAACTGGTAAAATTCTCATCTGTCCCTCAATCTTGATGTTTTCCTTTCTTTCAGCTTCAATCTTATCCATTCGAACTCCAATTACCGGCATGAAAACACCTCTAACCGTGTACTAATAGGGAGTTTATAAAGGTTAAGGTTTATAAAGATTTGTAATGCAGATACAAGAGTGAGATTTTCCTGTCCTCTTCTTCGGGAGAAGATATGATTCTGTAGCCATAAAGTTTGACTGATCTTTTCTGTGCTGTCTTTTCTTTCTGTAAATGAAAGCATCTGAAAAATTGTTACACGTGTAACACTCCCTGTTCTCCAATCTTGATGCTAAGAAATTCGACCGAGGTCAATCGAAGTGGTTACTGCAAAGATTTTTAACACTCGAGAAATCGGAAACTCATGAAAGCGCTGGTACTTGGTGCAGGTATGATGGGAAAAGCACTGGCCTACGACCTGAGAAAGAGTAATGCTGAAACAATAGCAGCAGACATGGATAGGAGAAAAGCTCGAGAAGTAGCAGATTTTGCAGGCTGTGAAGCTGCAGTCATAAACGTCGCTGACAGAAACGCTGTAAGATCCCTAATGAAAGATAGTGATGTCGCAATTTCAGCAGTCCCCTATTTCTTCAATTATGAACTAGCACAGACAGCAGTGGAAGCAGGATGCCACTTCTGCGATTTGGGAGGGAATAATAACATTGTCAACAAAGAACTATCACTGCACGAGAAAGCAGCCAGAGACGATGTATTAATCATTCCAGACTGTGGACTGGCTCCAGGAATGACCAATGTGATTGCAGCCTTAGGTATTAAAGAAACAGATGCAACTGAGGTGCACATCAGAGTAGGTGGACTACCGCAGCATCCAAAAGCTCCTCTCAACTATACATTAGTATTCTCTGTACATGGACTTCTGAATGAGTACAAAGAACCTGCAGTAGTCATACGAGATGGAGAAATAAGAGAGGTAGAATCCCTGACAGAGGTAGAAGAAATTGACTTTCCGCCCATTGGAGTGCTGGAGGCTTTCCAGACTTCAGGTGGAACATCCACGCTGCCTGAAACTTACAGAGGGAAACTGAAACAGCTTGATTATAAGACCATCCGCTACAAAGGGCACTGCGCAAAAATGAAAGCCATCTTCGATGTGGGCATGTGCAGTGAAGACGCAGTAAATGTGGGATCCTGCCAAGTAAAACCCAGAGATGTTCTATCAAGAGTTCTGGAGAGGATTCTGCCCCACGAGGAAAAGGACATGGTTCTCCTGAGAGTGATTACCCGAGGAAAAGCTGAAAAAATCTATGAAATGATTGATTACTATGATGAAGACTTAAAAATGACTGCAATGGCCAGAACGACTGCATTTCCTACATCTATCATTGCACAGATGATTGCAAACGGTACTATTACAGAAAGAGGTGCATTTCCGCCTGAGAGGGTAGTTCCAGGTAAGCAGTTCATAGAACATCTTAAAGAGAGGAAGATCATGATCTACGAGAAGAGTCAATAAAGCATTGATCATCGTTCTTATTGACCCTTTTCTTGGGAATCCATAATTTCCAGTTCTGTAATTTTTTCCTCAAATTCCCGCAGATCCTTCAACCCTTTTCCTCCAATTCTATCCAAGAAGAAGGCATGAATGCCCAATCTTTCAGGAACTTCATAATCAAAGGTGTAATGGTCCCCTATGTGTGCTATCTCATCAGGAGTAACACGTAATTGTCTGGACACTTCATAGTAGAACTGTTCATACTTTCTTGCACTCTTAAAATCTGAGGTAGCAGAAAAAATCTGATCGAAATACATTCTTATACTGGATAATGTCAGAGAAAGAAAATCTCTGTGTGCATTGGAGACCACGATCAACGTGTATTTTCTGTGGAGGTGGTCCAAGACTTCAGAAACTTCTTCGTATATCATGATTTTGTCCTTATACCTGTTCAGGAGCTCATGTGGCGAGCCTTCAAGGTGAAAATGATGGAACCAGTATCCAAGTTCATACCATCGAATATCTTCTTCCCCTATCTTCTCGTATTCTCTGAAGATCTTCTCTTTGGCAATTTCAAAGGGTATGCCATACTGTTTCGCATACAACTGGGGAACTCCTTCCAACCACACATGATCAGCAAAGGAGGGATACACCAGGGTTCCATCCACATCAAAGGAGATGACTTCTACCATTGTGACCCCTTGGAGCAGACTTTAAAGAGGTTATGGGTTTGAGGATTTCCTTTTTTGGCACACCTAAAGGATCATTCGTATCCAGCATCACATGGGGTTGGAGAGGGCGAAAAAGCATAGAATTGTAGGCAGTTAATCTTCTCCCTGAAAGCTTCATATGATCTCGTCATGCAGAACCTTACAACAACTTTGGAAAACTTTATAAAATGACTATCGTTTGCTCCCTCCAGCAACTACTGCCTGTAGTACCAGATGATCACACTCATTTGATCAAGAGGTGCACGTCATGAAAAGATCCAGAATCCCACTATTCCTGATAAAAAAAGCTATCGGCTCAGTTATCACCATCTTTTTGGTGATGTCGATACTCTTCGTCCTCCTCCATTCAGTCCCTGGTGGAGATATCGCAACACGGATGGCACCTTTTGCAGGAGCAGAAGAAAAGGCCCATATACGGGAGTTGTGGGGATTGGACAAACCACTTCACCAGCAGTACCTGGTATATATAAAGAAGGTATTCACTCTTGATTACCGTCTTGCAGAAGATCAGGAGACCGATGCCATGGATATGGTACTCTTTTTCCTTCCCTACACTGTACTGCTCTTCGGAACAGCTACTGTTCTCTCCTATCTTGTAGGAACATATCTTGGAATGATGCTGCTTTCTGAAAAGGGTAAAATGAAAAAAATTGTGTCAGGAACTTCTGTAGTTCTCTACGCAATTCCTGCTTTCGTACTTGCTATATATCTGAGAACTTGGTTCGTTTTCAGATATGCTATATTCCCTCCTGTAGATATCCGACTCACAGATTTGGGCGGAACACTGGCCCTCGATCTTGGTGGGGCACTTCTGACTGATCTTGAAGCTTTTGGGACACTGCTTCTTGCTATGATGCTGCCTCTGATTGTACTGGTACTGGTCGGGTTGGCGCGACCTCTCTTCCTGCTCAAGGATCAGATGGCACAGATAGCTGAGGAACCGTTTGTCATGACAGCACGAGCAAAGGGGCTTTCTGAATCCAGGATACGTTCACGTCATCTGGCGCGCTGTGCTCTTCTCCCTCTCTTAAATGATGCATCGATTAATATGGCACTCATCATCAGCGGAGGGATTCTCATTGAATACGTTTTCAACTGGCCAGGCATAGGTTTGGTGCTCCTGAGCGCATTGAAGGTGCTCTACTATCCAACCATTTCAGCAGCCATATTTCTTCTCGCTGTGATCATGCTCGTTTCCATGACTATCATGGATCTGGTAAATGCATACTTAGATCCACGGGTGATACCATGAGATTCGGATATTTGCCTCAGGGGACTGTGCAGCGATTCAGAAAGAATAGAAAGGGCATGATAGGCATATATATGCTTTTTGCTGCGATTATGATAGCTTTACTGGCTCCTGTCCTTGTTCTCTATGATCCCCTCTCCTACTATTCAGAGATTGAATACTTGCAGCATCCCCCAACGTGGAAGTATCCCCTTGGTACTGATCTTCTTGGGGCAGATGTCTACAGTCAGATCATATGGGGCTTCCGCAGTGCATTGATGCTTTCTTTACCTTCTGCCCTGCTCATTGGAATTATTGGTACAGTTGTGGGGTTAGTCTCCGGCTATTACGGAGGATTAGTTGATGCAGTTCTTCAGAGGATGTGCATCACTTTTCTCGTATGGCCATCAATTCCTCTCGTCGCCCTGATCGTCTATTCGTGGGGCGGATTCCAGGCACCTCTTGCGATAATACTAGGAACAGCTTTCACATTGTGGCCAACCAGTGCGCGTGCTATAAGAGCAGAAGTGATGAGCTTGAAGAATCGGCCCTACATTGAAGCAGCAAAAGTGGCAGGTGCTTCTTCTCGGCGAATCATCTTTCATCACATTCTTCCCAATATAGTTCATCTCACTTTTTTCTACATTACAGTTGCAGTAGCCTCTGCTCTGATTCTGGAAGCTACTATCAATTTCCTTGGGATGGGTGACCCCTCAATTGTCACGTGGGGGAGAATGCTTGCATTTACATTGACGATGCAATCTGGATTGAGTCCGTGGTGGACAATAATCCCTCCCGGGATGGCTATAACATACATGGTCTTGAGTTTCTTTTTGATTTCGATGGGACTGAAAGAATCCATAGGGACTACATCTACGAGATCCTAACTACACTTCATCTCAATGCCTCGTATGAAGAATGTTCACATAGATTTGGCTGAAACGAGAGACAGGAATGAAATAGGGATTATCTATGTTCCCTTGCACACGACAGTAGTGGAAAATTGGAGCTCTTCCTGTACTCAGTCATATGAGAGAAAAAACAAAAAAAGAAGAAAGGAATTGGAATCCCTCAAGAACATGACACTCCCTAAGGATATGGTACTACTTTCTTGTGTGGCTTGGAAGAGCAGACGTATGGGTGCTTTGGGGCTACCTCTTCCAAGGATTCAATCAGGAAATCCATTCAACTCACCTCCTTCGTGTAATTGGAATACGTCCCATATAAACTTTTCGAAGACAAAGACAAAAGAGAGGACAACATGACCTGAATCTTTTCAGTTGATCATCATCATTCAATAGAGAACAGATCGATCTGATAGAATCAGAAATAAACAGCAATCAATATCTTTTTAAAGATGCATGCATAAGTGTGTAGAAATCACACAGGAGGTGAAAGACTTGAAAGGTAAAATAACAGTGTTCATTTTGGCGACACTGCTCAGCCTGAGCATTCCAAGAGCATTCTCTACCAGTGACACTCTCACTGTGGAGTACGAGTTTCGAGCTGCAGTGATAGGTGGTCAGTGGGTAATAGAGGATACCACTTTCCAGGAGATACCAGGTGAACCATTGATTCCCTATAAGACTGCTGCAATTCTCCTCCCACAGGAAGCAGACATAAAAGACATCAAGGTCAAAACCAGTGCACCAATTATCCAGAAAGGATTTGATATCCCGTGGGGCCAGCCCCCATGTGTCATCAGCGGTGAACCAGTGAAAGTTGGAAGAAATGAAGAGATTTACAGCTCTGATACTGAATATCCCAACAAACTGTTTGACTTCGTTTCTGTAGAATCTTTCAAGGGATTCCAAATTCTGTACTTGAACCTGTACCCGTTGCAGTACAAGCCAAAGTCTAAAACAGTAAAATTCTACGAGAAAATGACTGTTGAGATCAAGTTTGGTAAGGGTGCAAAGCACAAGTTATACAGAGGACTGCAGAGTGACAGACAAGCTGTTGCTGCCATGGTCGACAACCCTGAAATAGTGCAAACGTACGCAGAGCCTGCTGAAGAAGTGCCACTCCTCACAGGAGGACCTTACGAGTACATCATCATCACCAATAGTACGTTAGCATCCACTTTCCACATACTGCTCTTGCACAAGCTCGACTACGTGAACAGAGGAAAAATCGTCGATGTTGCCTGGATCTACGCCAACTACACTGGATATGACAATCCAGAGAAGGTCAGAAACTTCATCATCGACGCCTACAATGACTGGGACACTGAATACTGCCTACTGGGTGGAGACATTGCTGTCGTTCCCTACAGGGGATTCTGGGTGAGCACAGGTGGATACACAGACCCTGACATGGCGGCTGACATGTATTTCGGCTGTCTGGACGGCAATTTCGATGCTGATGGCGACCACAGGTACGGTGAACCCAACGATGGCGTAGATTGGCTGGAAGAGGTCTTCATCGGCCGAGCACCTGTGGAAACAGTGGCAGAAGCTCAAATATTCGTTGACAAAGTCATTGATTACGAGCTAGCTCCAAAACCCAAAGTCTGCCAGTTCCATGCATCTATCATTGCACCGGGCAACAATCCAGATTCGCGGACAATACCATGGAATTGCGAACAATGGGTGCCGTCAGATTACGTCATAAAAGAACTCTTTGAACAGTACGGTCCTATCTCAAAAGACGACTGGAGAGATGGCTGGGATGGCGACTACGATGGCGAACCTCACACTCCACCACTGACTTTCCAGCACGCTGGCCATGGATCTTCCACCTGTTATGGAATTTCCTCCAGTGTAAACTGGTGCAATTCCGATGTACCCACGCTGACCAACACTTTCTGGCCTCTCCACATGTCTGTAGCATGTCACAGCGGGAACTTCAAGTACAATGACTGCCTGGCAGAGATGTACGTCATGGATGACTGCGGAGCCATTGCCTGCATGCTGAATGTCAACTACGGCTGGTACTCCTCAGGTGATGCGTCCAAGTACTCGGGCGAATTCCTGGAGACCATGTTCAGGGGATTGTTCAGTGATGGCAAGGAGAATCTGGGTGAACTTTTGAACCAGGCCAAGTCCTACTGGGTAGCACAGGCGCAGAGCAACAGTACATACAGATGGTGCTACTACGAGATCAATCTCCTGGGAGATCCTGAATCACCGTGCTTGACCAGGCGACCACCATGCACGCCCGCACAGGTCATCATTACGAATCCCAAAGATGGAGAAACTGTCTCAGGAATTGTCAACATTACAGTCGTTGTAGGACCTACTCACAGTGAGACACCCTGCAGAGGAAAAATTGACACTGTAGAGTTCTACATTGACAACATACTGGTGTACACAGACACTGTACCGCCCTTTGGGTATATATGGGACACCACTCGCATTCGCGATGGACCGCATACCATTTTAGTGAGAGGCTACTACTCCGACATATTCAGGGATGATGACACAATCACGGTCCGAGTGGACAATACCCCGTCCATCAAGATCACGAATCCGGAAGAGGGATCGACAGTATCTGGTATTGTCCTGGTCACTACGGAAACGAGAAACATCGACATGGTGATCTTCTACCTCAATGGTGAGCTGAAGTACAAGACCGATGACGAGCCTTTCCAGTGGAAGTGGGACACTACTGAGTACGAGAACGGTGACTACGAATTGCTGGCTGAAGGATACCGGGGAAATGAATTGGCAGCCAAAGATACGGTCAAGGTCAGTGTCAATAATTCTGTAGAACTCTCGCTTGGAATCCTCTCGCTGCTGTTGATACTCTTGATACCTGCAAAAATCAAGAAACGCTAAATCTTGTTCTCTTTTTCTTTCTTTCAAAACAAGATCTATTGCTGTTACACGTGTAACAACCTAAAGAGTAATGACGAGCTTGCATATTTCATCTCCGAGAGTATACTTCTTGGAATAGGTGTGCTTTCCAGAAGGCAGAATCCCTTCTACTAATCCTCTTTCATACTGGGCTATTGATGCACACGTGTGGGATGTCCATGCTTCTGTATGCCTGCCCCAGTAGCAGTGGGTAACATGAATCACAATCTCACTCTCAGTCTTGTGAACGATCTTGCTTTTGATCCCGAATATTCTGTGTGCAGCCATCAGGGTATATGCACAGCCTTCCAGATTCTTCTCCAGACCCAGAAGTTCCAGTATTTTGATGGCTTGATCCAACCCAATACTGTACATGACATCGCCCAGGTTCTTGACCCCATCTGCACCATAGGTCTTCTGCATCATTTTCATGATATGAGCATACATTACACCAGTGCCAATGACGGATTTTTTCCATTTGAAAGAACAGAGGATCAGGTTCCAGTCTATGATTTTTCTTGCGAAGTAGCTCTTTATTCCGTCTTTTCCTATATTCCGCATAGAAGGAGGTTCCCACAATACGTTATAAGCATTTCGGCACATGCGTGAGTCTTGAGAATGATGTAGTTCCCTATCAAATCTCATTAAGAGACGATCTTGCCAAGGTCTCTGGTTGAAAAGGGAGAAGCGAAGGGAGTGGCTGTGACTTATGAGATCTGTTTCATCTTTCCTTACATTCCAGTATCTGCTTAGCCACAACATTCAGCAGAGGTGCATTGATATCTTTTTCTGCTGTCACACCCAGCATAAGTGTGTCCTGGATGAAAATGATAAACTGACTATTACCTGAAATGGAAACCTTTCTCACATCTTTGTCCATGCTGCGAATAAAGTCAACGAGATAGAAAGTGTTTGTAGAAAGAAACTTTCCATCAATGTCTGGCTCTGTATCTGCATCAAGTACTTCTCCGTTTCTGGAAAGGATGACGCCCTTGATTCCCCTTACATTTCTCCGCAAGAACTTCATGTCAGGCAATGCTGTACCTCCCTAAGAATTGTGGAAAATGCCATTTCTGTCATTAAATTCCTCAATGCAAGCAGCGGAGGGTTTTCAACCATTTTCTCTGGGTCATTTCTAGGCCTCGCACACTTTTGCCACTCCTTCTGCTGTTCTTTTCATGTTTGAAGATACCGGCCCGAGCTCAGCATCTTTCTGTGTTAAAGCAGTCAGAACTGCACCTGAACCTGATGCCATTAAGACGACATATCCATTTTCACCCTTAACATACACTTGAGATAGTCCACCACACGCTAATTCTTTGACTGTTTTTTCTCCCAGCAGTAACATAGCAGCAGACATGGTGGCTATTCTGTCACCTTTTATGTCATCTGGTAATGCTGATACTATCATCAGTCCGTCTAATGACACTACAGCAGATGCTTCTACATCTGGTGCAGTCGCTTCCAGATCTTTCAGAAGATCTGTCAACTCCTCAACTTTTGATTTTGTTGTCATCTTCCTACCTCCTGCATATCATCCGGCAATGTTGAATAATTCACTTAGTATCAAATTCCCCCTCAATTTTCATGGTAGTCATGCGCACACATATAAGCATTATGCGTATAAACATATAAGGAATTCTTCCTGGGGGTCCCATAGTACTGCAATCCTGACGTTGTAGCAGGCCTCATGGTAATGAATAGAAGGCAGTTATATGCTTCAAACAGTAAGACAATGCAAATAATAGTATTTTGTATTCCCCTTTCTGTGTAGTACTTCGTATTACACTCCCTGGGTGACTCTGATATATCCTCGTTCTCCAGCAAGAGTCCAAGAGCCCGATTTTCAAGTTTATTTTCGAGGTTTCGCGAGCTTCTTTCAGCAATCTTCGCACTTAATCAGCGGCTTGAAATTGATTTTTCCACCTATATTTGTGAATTTGCCAATTCCAGGGATTGTGGAAGAGTTTCCAGGTGCCAAGCCAAGTATGGCCCTGCAATGCACCTCTGCACATGTTATGTTTAATCCAAACATGAATGCACAATATGCGGGCGTGTATTTCTTATCATAGCCGCAATAGGGGGCTCTTGGAGTATAATATCCTTTCTTATTGTACCACTCTTCGATCTCCTCGAAAAGCTTTTCACCATCTATTCTCGCTAGATTGCGCATAAATGCAAGAGGTCTCCTTGCAATAGTCGGGTATGCGCCGTTTATCTCGTTGAACAGAACCAATTCTCCGCGTAATTCTGCATTTCCTCTAATGCGGGCATGCAGTGTGGTGACAGGGCTCTTATATCTTCTGCAAGCGTTCTTTACAGCGTCTTCAAATGTACCTGTTCCCAGTGTAAACGTGTCCGTGATATCTGCTGCTAGAGCATCCACAAGATAGATAGCTTTTTTATCAGATTTCCTATTTGGTCGTCTACCACAGCTCCTGAATGCTTCAAAATCTGTCACACTATGAGGAACATAGATGGATCCTGCGGGTGGAGCAGATACCACCTTCGGAACCACAATCTCAGCTCGTTTGAAGATGTAGTATCCAAAAAGAGAACAGCATGCCTTGTTCTTCTTGTTCTGGTGTACAAGGAATATACGACTCTCGCCAGGAATCATCCAATTAGGGATTATAGACACTTTGCGGCAGCATCCTCGGATTTCTGCTTCATGTACAAGACAGTCCTGAGGCCAAGGATCATTAGGAGGATATTTAAAGTTTGGAGGCTTGATTGGTTTCTTGTCACAGAGTATTTCTGGATAATATTGTTCCCCGATCCAGAGGATTGCATCGATACATTTCTTTTCTTCACTTTCAGATTTTGATGAGGCACTGCTCACTACTGTATCTTTCATGTTGTGCCCTCCTATTTTTTTATTCTCAATCATGTTATATAAGGTTTCTTGCAGCCACATACACTAATTATAGCGAAAGTGATATGATGTAATTCTCAGGTCTAGTGTGCTGTTCATGAATAAGAAAATTATTATAGATTTTATGTTGCATCTGAACGGGAAACTTGTCTAAAGAAAGAAATATTGTATTTCGGTAGATCATCCTGTCCCTATCCTGTCCTATACCTCCTCCCCTCATATTTCAAAGAGCTCAAGACAGTTGAGCCAAATCTGATGAAGAATTGTACCTCTTTTCAAATACTGTTCAATTCCATATAAGCAAACCATTCTGATTTCTAACTACATCGAAGTCTGACAGATTGAGTGTCATGCCCTTTGCTGCGTATGTTTAGAGACTTCGCACTTCTTTTCTTTCAAAACAATTCAAAGACTCCACAGAATATCCAGTCTCGATTGAGAGAAAATATCTGTTTCCCACTTGCATTAGGTAAGCCTGGAATTGAGAAAGAAGAAATGATAAGAGAACCTTTGAGAGTGCTCAAGCCTGTTCTGATTTATTTCGGAAGTAGATCATCGTGACGTATATGAGAGCCTCGGGAGGGATTTGAACCCTCGATCTGCCGCTTACGAGGCGGCCGCTATACCGGCTAAGCTACCGAGGCCTATATATTCAGCTTATCCTCTGAATCAAAACATATAAAGATATCCAAAAACTCTACTACATTTCCTACTACATCTCCCAGATCCACTTCCCATTCGCCTGAAGAATCTTACTATCCACAATAATTCTCCCATTCTTCATAGATTTCACAATATCCACGTGTACTGCACTCTCGTTCACACCATTACACTCCTTGTACGCATTCCCCAGAGCCAGATGTATGGTATCTCCAATCTTCTCATCGAACAGTATATTCGTCGTAAACGTGGTAATCCCCCTGTTCGTGCCAATTCCCAGTTCACCCAGCCTCCTGGAGCCCTCATCTGTCTCTATCACCTTCTTCAGCAATTCCTCATTCCTTGACGCTGAACACCCGGTAACTACACCCTTCTCAAACGTTAATCTCACATCCTCGATCAAAGCTCCCGCGTACACCAGAGGTATGTCAAAGTAGATATACCCATCTGTAGAATCATCTACAGGAGCTGTGAACACCTCTCCAAAAGGCATATTATGTTCTCCCACAG
>CAZFAR010000004.1:0-24413 GCA_964516825.1 uncultured Thermococci archaeon | reverse complement strand
GAGATTCTTTGAAAGGGGAGCAGTCATCATCTTCTGTCTTCGATGTAAGGGAGCTGTATATAGCAATTTTCTCTGTTTCCGCGGATGCTTTGATTTCACCCTTTTAGATTTTCTCTTTTTCATGTTCACACCACAATCCTTGTAGCACTCGAGAGTCTGACCCATTTTTCAACAGCTTCCTTCGCCACTGGTCCCCGGATTTCAGTTCCTTTTGGAACACCATCAGTACCTGTTATGACAGCTGCATTGTCTTCAAACTTGATACGCATCCCTGATACGCGTCTGTACTCTTTTTTCTGCCTGATGATAACCGCATTCACTACCTTCTTTCTGATATCTGGCCTCCCCTTCTTCACAGAAGCAACAATCATGTCTCCCACTCCTGCACTGGGATACCTGCGAAGGATACCCTTGTACTCCAGAACAGATATGATCTCCAGTTCTTTTGCACCTGTATTATCTGCACAAACCAGCCGAGAGCCAGTGGATAATGAACGAGTAGGTCTTACCAGTGATCGTCCTCTCGTTGCTCCAGCTCCCTTCTTTCCCATTACATCACCTCCACCACAACGAAGTTCTTCGTTTTCGACAGTGGTCTGCATTCAGCTATTTTCACACGATCTCCCACTTTGGCTGAAATACATTCAGGATTGTGAGCAGGAATCCGGGAACTGGCCTTCCTGTACCGTTCATACTTGCGAACGTAAGCAACGTGATCCCTGCGTACCACGACAGTAGAATGCATCTTGTCTGATACCACGATGCCTTCCAGCACCCTTCCGTGGGTTCTCAGGGCCCCATGTATGGGACAATCTCTATCAGTGCACTTCTTCTTTGCCATCTGATCACCTTTTTATCCTGTCTTCAGGTCGTCCTACCAATTCCTTTCCATCAATTCTCCTTCCATCTACAAGGACAACCACATTCTTCTTGATCAGCCATTTCAGTTCTCCATTTTCAATCTGCATCATATTCCGCGTCTCATCCACCACTTTTCCCTTGATCTTGAGATCGCAGGGATTCGTGCTGTATACGACTTCTATCTCTTTTCCAATGATAAGGCTCCGGTATGTCATCTCACATCGATCATGTCTTCGCTGTATCCCATTTTGATCAGGATTTCAGATGCCTTCTGCTTCTGATCTCCCTGCAGCTCGATTCTGCCTTCCTTGACTGTTCCTCCGCAGGCGCACTTCGTCTTGAGCTGACCTGCCAGATCCTTGAGGTCGATGTCTTTCCGGTTGATTCCTTCTATTAAGGTCATAAGCTTGCCAAATCGTCTCCTTGTGGTGAATATTCGAATCTGCTGTTCTTTCATGGCGATTTCTTCACACACGCAGAGCTCTTTTGGCAAACCGCAGACCGGACATATCTCACTCATTTCTTCAACCTCTCTCTTCTTCCTCCCGTTGATGTATTATGGTATGCAAACGAGCTATGGCACGCCTCAATGCTCTGATTCTCCCCGGATTCTCAGGAGCAGTACCAGTGGCGAGTAAAGCCTGCTCCTTGGAATATTCTGCCCGCAGCTCACCAAGTTTCTCCCGCATCTCTTCAGGGTTCATGTCCCGTATCTCTTCAGCTCTCAGGATTGCCACTCATTCCCCTCCTTCTTCTGGTTCAACTTCTATGAACTCGATCTCATCGGGAAGCACTGCATCAGGGGGCATGATCTTCACATTGACCCCGAATACTCCCATCTTCTTCTTGGCGATAGCATATCCAGTGTCCACCTGTTCTATGGCAGGAGTTCCGCATTTCTTGAGGTACCCATCAGCAAATCGAAGCGATCTGGACCTTCCTCCTGTGATCTTCCCAGAGATGACGATTTCGACGCCTCTGGCTCCTGCCTCCATCATGCGGCGCAGAGCACCGTAAGCAGCTCTTCTGAAGTTCACTCCCTTTTCCAGAGAGTCTGCCAGCTTGCATGCCATCACATTGGCATTCAGTTCAGGCTTTTCAATCTCCTCCACTTCAATCTGTGGGTTTTCCATGCCAAACTGAGATTCTACCAATTCAGTCAATCGTTTGATACTTCTTCCCTTTCTGCCAATGACCAATCCAGGTCTCTCAATTTTCACAACAATTCTCGTACCCAGAGGACTCCGCTTCAGGTCCATGCCTCCATATCCTGCTCGCTGCAGCGATGAGGCCAGATACTCATTTAGAGCAGCATTCTTTACGTTTTCTTCAATGAATCGTCTCTCGATAGCCAATCAGCCCACCTCTTTCACGATTAGCTCTACATTCGTGGTTTCATGATTATATGGAGATGATCTGCCGTATGCCCGCGAAGTGAACCCTGGAAAAGTTCTGCCCTTGCAGGCAGATACATGTATGATCCTTAACCGCTCTGTATCCAGCCCTTTGTACTCAGCATTGGATTCTGCCTCTTCCAGTAACCTGTAGAATCGTTCAGATGCCTTCACCGGATACCGCCCTGCATACCATTTAAACAATCTTTTGTGACCTACTTTCTTCTTGTGCTTCCTGAAAGGTACTGCTCTTTTCTTCTCCTTCACCTGCAATAGAAAGGTCTTGGCATCTTCGACCTTCATCCCCCTGATAGCTCTGGATAGCTCTACCGAATGCTTGGGGGAAATCCTCAGGTTTTTTCCAAAAACCTTGGCAGTTTTTGATTCATCTTCTTCATCTACAATCCTTGAATATCCCATGGTTTCACCTATTTCAGAGGTACATACATCGATGACTTCGTAGCACCAACACCTGGCGCTGAATGCTTGACTTTCTTGCGAGTCATTGCGAACTCTCCGAAGAAATGCCCCACCATGTCGGATGTGATCTCCACAATGTTGAATTCTTTGCCATTATGGATACCCACAGTCAATCCCACCATCTCTGGCAGAACAACCATGTCCCTGCAGTGGGTTTTCACGATGAGTTTCTCTCCATTTTCAAGCTCTTTCTCTGCTCTTCTCAGCCGCACCAGCAGTTTCCTTTTCTCAGGGGGAAGTCCCTTCTTCAACGTTTTTCTCTGCCGTGAAGGCAGCAGAGAAATGAACTTATCCATAGGCATCTTCTGCAGCTCTTCCATTCCTACTCCCTTGTAAGAGAATTCTTTTTTTACCATTTTACTTCCTCCCTGTTCTTCTTGCTTTTATCAATCCCACCTTTCTTCCTGGAGGAGCATTCTTTGAAACTGTGGCAGGTCTCCCCTTGATATCATGCTGCCCACCCCCGAAGGGATGATCAACTGCGTTCATGCTCACTCCAGACACCCTGATGTACGATTTAGCCTTGCTCTGTAAGGCATGGAACTTCTTTCCCGATTTCAACATAGGTTTTTCCGTTCTTCCTCCACCAGACACCACACCCACAGTGGCTCTGGCTGCAGAAAGAAAGGTTTTCATCTGTTTTGAAGGCAGCTGCACCACAGTCTGCTTCCCCTCGTGGGAGACAACTGTAGCATACGTGCCTGAGGAACGCACCAGTTTTCCACCATCATTGGGCTGCTTCTCAATGTTGTAGATTAGAGTTCCTTCAGGAATCCTTCCCAATGGAAGTACGTTTCCCAGAGCAACGTCGTTGCCGCCTACAGACACTTTCTGGTCTTTCTGCAGTCCTTCGGGAGCCAGGAGGTACCCCTTCTGACCATTGGTGTATGCAACTTCTGCAATGACTGCAGTGTGAGCAGGATCGTTGATCAAGCGCCTGACCACTCCTTCAGTGGGCTCGACAGGATACTTCACCTTATACTTGTACCTGTGGGATGGTGCCTTGTACACCAGTGATCCTTTTCCTCTCGCCTGCTGTCTCAATCTCTTTCCCATAGTATCACCTTAGAACACTCCTATCTTCGTGGCCACTTCATCAGCCAGGTATTCTTCTCTCAGTTTCACGTATGCCTTCTTTCTACCGTCAGGCAGAATCATGGTATTGATAGAGAGCAGCTCCACCTCATACAGCTCTTCTACAGCTGTTTTGATCTCTTTTTTGGACGCCTTTCTGTCAACAATGAATACCAGCGCATTATTCTTATCCATTATTGCTACTGTCTGTTCTGTAATTAGAGGATGCTTTATAACACTGTAAGGATCTACTGTCATGGCATCCTCTCCAGCGCTTCAACTGCTGACCTGGTCCAAATTATGAATCGGCCCGGATGTGCTCCAGGAGCCAGATGTTCAGGTCCTAGATTCGTGACAGTAACCACATCTACTCCGGGAAGGTTTCGCGCACTTTTCACAGATTTTGTCACTACCAGAAGAGGCCCTTTTTTCTTTTTATATTTCCTTCCCCGCATCTTCCCCTTTCCAGATCTGATCTTCTTTCTGCGTGCTCTCTCACAATCAGCCCACTCACCAAGGGTTCGGAAAACATCTACCATCTCCTGCGTCCTTTCCACCTCTTCAAGAGAGTCTTCAACAATCAGGGGGATTTCTTTGACCTCTGCAATCCTGTGACCGCGTGCTCTCACAACGTCTGGATCTGCAGACATTGCTATGGCAGAACGAATTGCAAGCTTCTTCTCCTTCTTATTGATCTTTTCCCTGTAGATCTTCTCCACCTTTGGAGGGTGAGCCTTCCTTCCTCCCACTGCCTGGGGGACAAAGGCTGCTCTTCTTCCTGCAGAAGCCATTCTGGGTGTTCTGGAGATTCCTCTGTTAGTTCCCAGGTAGTGAACCACATGCCTCTTGCCTGCATTCTCGCTGCAGCCCCTCTGCTGGATTCTCTGACTGATACAGGAGAGGACAGCCCTCCTGATGATGTCTGGCCTGTATTCTGTTTCAAAAACAGAGGGAAGCTCAATCTCCTCCTGAATTTCACCTTCTAAAGAGTAGACATGCGCTTTCATTCAGACACCCTGCTTGCTCGATACAGATACATGGGTAATGACAGGCTTTCCCGGCGGCAGATGTCTCGGAGGCCTGATAGCATGACGCATTCGTACCAGTCTCCTTGCAGGGCCTGCAACACTCCCTTTCACCAGAATGTATGATGAGCGTAATATACCGTAATTCAAAAATCCACCATGAGGAGTAACATCCTCATGTGCAGCAGAATCAATCTTCAGCAATCGCTTGTTCAATAAGGTTCGGGTATGATTTCCCATCTGGCCTGAAAACGGTACCCTCCACAAGGTCTTGTGCGGCTTCCATGGACCTATCGAGCCCACGTGCCTTCGTGCATCATCCGTTTTCCTGTCCTGAATCTTCACTCCCCATCGCTTGATGACTCCCTGGACACCTTTTCCCTTTGACACGGATATGACATCGATGTAATCCCCCTCTTCAAATACATCATTTACAGTAACTTCCTTTCCAAGGACTCCCATGGCAAACTCCAGCTTGGATTGAACATCTTTTCCACCAACGCCACATTCCATGATGTCGCACTTCTTCTTCAATTTGATCAGAATGGGCTGAGTACATACTAACAGTCGAATATCGTCTGCTTCAGAGAGATCCATCTTCTTTTTCTTCTTTTTCTGTTTTGGCAAAACCAAGGCCTTTTCAAGATGAGGAGGTGCATCGCCCCAGATTTCTCCCAAAGCTTCAAGTCCCTGAGGTGTTTTCCTGTATCCCCTCACACCGAACACGTACACCGGGGGAGTCTCAATAACAGTGGCAGGAATCAGTACCTCCTTTCCTCTGCTTAAAGCGTGAGGGCGGTCATCAATCTTGTAGGCATGCGTCATTCCTGCCTTATATCCAGGGTAGTCTAGCAATTTAGTCTCCTCTGTTGGTCTCCAGGCTGAAATCCTTGGCATCAGCCTTCTTGCGCGTTTTCGAGGAGAGTAGCCAAGTGAGCCTCTTCTCGGTCTGCGATTCTTCCAATTGGTCATGAGAATAACCTCACCAGATCGTATGATCTACACAAATTGGAATGGCTACCCATTCCAACACAACTTAATGCATTTTCAACGCCGAATTTTCGCATAGAAGCGAGCCGCCTATAAATTTACAGGGACTCCTCTTTATAAAGGTTTCGGACTTCTTAGATTTCAGAAAAACAACACCCTCCTGCCCTACCTGTAGGAACATGACCTTTAGACATGGTTTTCAATGGCAAACATTGGGGTATGTGTCAGATTCTCCTATTATTGATCTGAAAGTGAATCATCGGCTCAAGAATAACTATAAGAAGGCTCCCCTCCAAGCACATTGCCGTCTTCTAGTATGTTCTGATTTACATAATCTCTCATTTTTTTCTAGGTACTAACCCTTATGAAAGATGACCTTGTTTTCCGTACATTTCACCGATGAAAAGCTTTTTATGTATAATGTGCCCAGTTTGTATGTCGGGTACGTCATTTAAACACGGACCTTAGGGACATAATATGTTGACGTGCCCGACTCACATTTGTCACAACAGATAGAAAGGGGACAAGAATTCATAGGTTCTCATATGTCGAGAAATCAGCCTGCAATGTACACGTGTAACACGGCCAAGTGTTCATGATGATACACCTGTAACATGATACAGCACCACCACAGCAGGAATGAACATGATCAATGCGAGAGGGCAATCTTTAAATAGAAACCTTTCCTTTAGAAGAATATGCCCCACAAATGTGGAGAATGCATCCACTTCATCGACAAGGAATCCTTGTACAATAGAAGGAATGTGAAGTATTGTGAGGTACATGATGCTTACTACTTGGAAAACCATGTTCAATGTGACTACTTCGAATCCAGAGAAGAAAGAAAATCACTCATCAACAGAATATGGAAGTAATTCATTTCAAGTGATCATGTTACACGTGTAACGTGACAAATAATATTCAATAATGGAAATTTCTGTATATTCAAAGAGATAAAATAAACGTAGAGAATGAATTCGAACAGATTTACTGATCTACCCATTCCGGAACTTTTGTAGGAGTAATGGCAGAAAGATGCGGCTTGATATCTAAGACTGGTGTTCCATCGAAAGCATCCAGACCCTTCACTGTCAAAACATTCATCCTGACTCCAATCAATTCCACTATAGATACGCCAATGGGGTTTGGTCTTACAGGAGCCCTCGTACTGAAGACTCCCACCAAAGGGAGATCTCCCCTCCCCCTGGGATGGACTTTCAATGGATGAACAGAGGATTGGTCAAAGTAGAAGATCACCATGATGTGAGAGAATTCTTCCAAACCTTCCAGTGCCTCCATGTACTCACTTTCAATCACTATCTCTGACTGTGTGTCTGCCCACCTTTCAGGTCTTTCATGTATGCCGTTTCTCACTGTACCAATAGGAGTAACTGTGAACATTTAGCTAATAGAACATGGGGCTGCCCGTTCCACATCTACTCTGACCCCTTCACCAAGATTCTTCTTGTCGGCACTCTTGACTCTTCCCTTGCAGACAGGCTTCACCTGAATACGCACTGCCACGATCTCGATTTCGTCCCATTTTTTCACCTTCTGCAGTGTGACATTCTTTTCTCTGAGCTCACAGATCAACCCCCCTGCCCTGGGCAGGAGGTCTTCCCTCAATATTGGAGTCAAGAAAACGAGGCTGCCCTTTTCTGCAGAATGTAATGCGTTGATGTTGTCGCAGCTTTTGATTTCCAGGGACAGCAAAGGTCTCTCCAGCAATAAATCAAAGACTTTCTTGGATATTCCTGTCAGAGCAGGCATTTTCTCCATACTTGTAAATGTAATCCTCGTCAGCTGTTCAGATACGTACAATCTCATCATTCTCACCTGTACATGGGGACGTATTCTCCCTGTTCTTCTTTCTTGCGCAATTCCTCCATCATCTGCTGGAATTGCTCTTCAACGCTCTCTGCTTCTTCCAGAAGACGTCCCACATCTATTTTCAGGTTAAGGATATGACCCAGTTCTTCCACAAGCATGGCGGAGGCCCTGGGATCTGGCACATTCCCGAAGGTTTCAGCAAGTAACCCAACAGCAGGAATACCTAGCCTCTTGCACTCCAGGAGCAGTGAACCAGATGCTCCAATGATGCTGCCAACCTTCAAGGGTTCTACATTCATCCCTTCCAGTAATTCTTTCTCTGTGGCAGCTCCATACACTTTCTCTCCCTGTCTCCCTGTTCCAATACCTGCCAGTGAAATGGATCTCTTGACTTTCTTCTTTCTCAGAAATTCTGCAATTTCTCTGGTGATCTCGTAAACGGATTCCTGTGATAGGGGAACATCAGCGATGAACAGCACAAGAGTGTCATGGACATAGATACGCACAGGAGGGAGAATATCTCCTTCGTAGACGAGGGATATGGGGGGGAGTTTATCTGAGGTGATGTACCCGATCATTTCCATTTCCAAGGCACTGATGATGTAGCTGCCAGCAATGTGGCCCACCAGCCCTACACCTGGAAAAGCTTCAATCGCAGTACCTCCATCCAGGTTTACTTCTTTCTTTTCAATAATTTCTACCATGGACCGCATTGTGATTATACACTTATAAATTTTTGGAGAGGAGAATTTCAAAAGGAATGTCCACAAAATGATCCAGTTTCCCAATGAGAACTGAATCTGAGGTGGCTGTAGTCTTATTGAGTTCAGATAGGAGTAAATCCACGTGAGCAACTGTTTCACAAGGAAAATGCTGTCTCACTCCTGAGCATAAACTACCTGAGTGTGATATCTGTCTGTCAAAGTAGAAGGTAGCAGTCCTGGGAGGATATTTCTTGAGCAGGGAGATGATTTCCTGAAATGCCTTTTCCGTGGTCTCACTGATCCTGAACTTTCCAAAGACACCCTGTGTATCTCTTATGACAGCGTCTTCACACAGAATCGCTTCATTCTTGAGAACAGCTTCTGTAGTAATCAAGACATTGAATCCGTCTACTGCAAGCTCTTTTCCCTGAATTTCTTCTATTGGTAACTTCTTCTGTATTGTAGACTTACAGATTTCATCTGAGAAGACAGCACGAGCAAGGAAATGGCGATCTGCCTTTTTCAACTGGTAGTGGTTGCACACGAAGGTGAGAGCAGACTGTTTGTTGTACCCTCGATTCAACAGGTGTTTTAAGTCTTCACCCGCATGGTGCAGAGACATTATTTCGATTCTCCAGATTTTCCTTGGCCGAATCGATGCATGATTATGCCCTTGACAGTGTCTACATCTGAGGCTGCTTCCTTCGTGAAGTCCAGAACTACAGTCAAATCCTTACCACGCTGCCAGAACCCAACATGCAATTCTGCTGACTTGTATGAACTCAACAGTGAATCCAGAAAGGTGTCTCCTTCTTGTATTCTCTTTTTTCCTATGATTTTGACTGGCTCTACAGACTGATTGAGGTAGTAGCCGTTAACTGCCATGAACCCAATCACTTCTTTGTAGACATCAGTGGCTTTTATGTTCTTGAGGGTCAGAGTGTCTTTCATGAGTTTTGCCATAGATCAGCTTGGGATAATGTTTTTATAAAGATTTCCCCGGAGTCAGATACAGCCAAGTGCCTTGGCTTCTTCTAAATTATGGAGATTTATGGAACTCCCATTTTTCACTAAATCTTCATCCTTCATTTCCTCATAATATAGGGTTACTCCTCCTTTTTCTGGAATTCCTCTCAACATGTCTCAATTCGCATGCACCTGACTTTCGATCTGCTCACTTAATGCGAGCAAAATCTTTTAAACATTGACGCCCTATTTAACACAGAAAAGACCAGGTTGCAGAGGGAGATTTCTATGCTATTGATTCGGCTAAAGGAAAGAGAGGAGTTCCAGAAACTCTCTCAAGGGAAAGCTGTTTTCTTTTCGGCTAATGATAACTACATACAATACTTCACACCTGGCAAAGTCAATGAAATTGAAGTAATCTATGCCTTCAACACAGAAACTCCTCTCCCTTTTCGAGAACACTACGATTTTGAAGATGCAAAAGGAATTCATGTAGCGCAGCTAACAGAAATCAGGGGTCTGTACTGCTTCGATATTCCTCATGGCTCAATCCTTTCCCAAACGGAAGAGATACCAGTAGAAGAAGAGTCTGCCTGCTGAATCTGCACCTGCCAGAATATGAACAATCTGGGGTTTCATTGCAGGATTTTCAACAGTTTATGTTCGAACTGGAACTTTTCTTCAGAAACTCTGCAATTCGGGAAGTGTCTCAAAATGATAGATACATCAAATACTTTATATGCATTTATGAAAACCTTTTTCTGTGAAATGTATACTTCTGGATGCAGATGGCACTCTCTTTGATACAGCTGATGCCATAAGAAAAGCAGTCCAAGAGACTGCGAAAGAATTTCAGTTATCGATCGATGTAGATTACGTCATTTCTGAGACCCTCAACATTCTGGAAGGGCGCAAGAGCAGGTTGAATTTCCTGATCATAGCATTTCATTTCGGATTCTTGAGTCTGAGACATCCCTTGAGAATCTTTAGAATCAAAAAATTTTATGAGGAACGATTCGTTGCCTATGCTTTGGAAACGAAACTTCTACCTGGGGCGAAGGAAGCTCTGGAACACTTCTGGAATTTCAGGCTGGCCGTCGTCACTGCGAGAGGGAAGGAGTGGACATACGCTACCCTGGAAAAGCATGAAATCTCCCATTATTTCGAAGTAGTAGTAACGACAGACGATGTGAAAAAGGAAAAACCGGCCCCGGATTCCATTATGAGGGCAGTCTCCCTGTTGCAGGCAGATCCTCAGGAATGTCTCTACGTGGGTGACCTCCCATCAGACATACGGGCGGGCAGAAGAGCGGGAGTAAGAACTGCTGCTGTCTTGACAGGATTGTCCTCCAGGAAAACACTGGAAAAAGAGAAACCTGATTTCATATTTGAAGATCTAAAGGAATTGGCTTTTCATGTAGGTTCTGAACGTTGCTGATGAAGTGTTTGATCTTGAAGTGTTTCATTCTCGTGAATACTTGCATCCTCAGAAATGTAGAAAGTATACCGCAACCTATAAATATACAAATCAAAAGAAGCGTGGTGATTGCATGGTAAGCTGGGGTCGCGCCTTCAAGGGCGCAGCAGGAATTCTAGGCTTTGCCATCATATGGTGGTTCGTTGGAGGAATCTTAATTGGTGCTGGGCTCATAATTTCAGGGCTTGGGTTATCATTTGCCATCTCGGGCGGCTCGTTGATCAATTTTGTTGTCGGTGGAATACTGATCTTCATTGGTTACATCATTGGAATTCTGGGAACTCTGGCAGCCTATTTGAAGATCCTGTCTGAAATAGTAGCAGAAGAAGTCAAGAAACCCTAATTGTTTTTTTCTCTATTTCTTTATTTTTTATTCCATCTCTCAAGACCAGGACATCAATCCCCAATCCTCTTCCTCAAGCGTGTAACTATTTAGTGAATTTCTCATACGTCTGCGTAGATTCTTCTCTGCTAGAGTATTCTTATTTATCCACCGACATTCGAGTATATCGAATGTAAACCTAGAAATTTTACAACATTCAGTAAGTTTGTAACCGAAAGATTTATATACCCACTCAGCTATTGTAGTATAATCAGAATCATGCGTATGGAAGCCGGTCTCAAAGGAGGTGAAGAATGTCCCCCACAAAGGGGGACATTTCTCTTTTTATTTGTCTCTTCTAAGCATACAGATTTCAAAGATGATAATAAATGATATTTCATAACTTGAGTTTGAAGGATTTCGTAAATTGAAAGACAGCATAATTCCTGAAAGAATGAAGAAGACGCTTTCCTGTTTTCTATGCGCAGAAATCTTTGCTACACGTGTAACGTCTGTCCATTTCGTTGCCAGTTTTCTTTAAGTTTTTTTGGACACTTCAATCCCATATGCCAATCTTTTTATATTTATTCAGGTAACATCATTCATGAAGATTGCAGAGTACGACATGCCTGAAGGTCTCTACTATTCTCGGAATTATTCCTGGGTGAGTCGCGAAGATGATCTTATCCGTGTTGGTGTTATCGATTTTGCTGTAAAGCTGGCAGGTAAGATCGAGTACGTGGATCTGCCGCCTCAAGGTGAGCACTTTGAAGAGGGTGAGATTTTCGGCACTGTAGAGTCAGGAAAATGGGTAGGAGAGATGATAATGCCTCTTTCTGGTGAAATTGTTGACATCAATACACCCTTGTTGAAAATACCATCTCCAGTGTTTGACGACCCTTACGGTGAGGGGTGGCTTATTCTGGTGAAACCTGACAACATTGATGACCTCTTATTGTTAATGTCAGATCCTGAAGAAATCAGAGTATGGCTGGAAAAGGAGATCAAAGCAGTAGAGAAGGAAAAGAAATGAAGATACTGATATTGGGCATTGGAAATCCTATACTGACAGATGATGCAGTTGGCATTCTGGTCGTAAGACAGCTCGATGGCGTAGACGCAGATGTAGAGGAGGCTGCTACAGGTGGTCTTGCTATTCTTGATTTTATCCGCGGATATGACAGAGTAATTATTGTAGATGCTGTGAAAAGAGGAACAGAAACAAGGAAAGGAAGAAGCACCAGGAAAAGATGGAAACCAGGAAAAGTCTCAGTACTGAAGGAAAATGAGATGAAAAGAGCGCTACATGCCTCTTCCACCCATGATTTATCCTTCCTAGAGGCTGTACAACTAGGAAGGGCCCTGTTTCCAGAAGAAATGCCTTCTGAGATCATTGTTATTGGTATTGAAGTGCAGGATACTGAAACCTTTTCTGAAACACCTACTGACTTCGTACAGAAAGCAATACCAAAGGCTGTCAACCTTGTCAAGGAGCTTCTTGAAAAGTGGAAATCGCACCCATAATAGCATCTGCAAAGTCCTGTGATTCTGCTCCCAATAGAGTGATCTTTCTCTGATCGAAAAAGGTAGAAACTGTTTTTTCTACAGATTCTCTGTCTCCTGATACTCCAAACAATTCCCTGGTGAGCTCTTCGAAGTCAAAGTCATCTACCTGCATGAAATCACCAGATATGCCAATGTCCATTATTTTTCCTTCAAAAAGATAGACAGAAGCAATGATAATCCCTTTTTGAGCAGGATGCACATACTTCCCCAGTCTCAATCTGCAGGGATGTCTGGGTCTCAAGACAAATTCCTTTGAAGAAAATCGCATAGTCTCCTGGTGCCATATCTCTTTTTCAGCTTCTGATAATCCCTTTTTCTCGAGTGAAATGGATAGACTTTCTTCAAATCCTTTCCTGAGAGCTTCTCTCAATTCTGAAGGTGGAATTCTCTCTCCCAGTTCCTGAGCTAAAGTGGTGACCCTCTTCTGGATTGAGGAAACACCTCTTTTTTCCAGTTTGATCTGGGGTGCTTTCGAGATCTGCTTCCATTTTTCTATATCAAAGTCCCATATGACTGAACCATAGACGAGTAATGCCTTTCCTCTGATTAGAGCAGTTATACCGCCAATTTTCCTTCCAGAGACATCAATATCATTGAGGGGGGAAAACTGTGCATCCAGTCCCAAGATCTGAAGCCCTCTGACCACCCCATCTGAAAAGGTCTTCACATTTTCTGCCATGTCGTGGCCAACCAGAGGATGGGATATGTCAATGCAGACACCCCAGGAGGTGGAACCTGGAACCATCAACCCTGCTCCTCCCCCGGTGTCTCTCCTCTCCACTGTCACATTCAGGGCTTTGCAGGCTTCTAGAGAGATCTCTTCTTCAGGACATTGGTTCCTCCCCAAAGAGAGGACGTAGCCAGGGCATTCTTCCAGAAAGAGTGTGTTTGGCGAAATTCCCATGTTAATTCCCTTTGCAAGGACAGCATGGATAGCATTGCATCTGGGAACTTCAGTCTCTTTGACTTCGAGATACCGCCATTTCATGGTCAATATAGATGTTGCCTCTTTAAAACTCTGTGGTGATTGAACCTTTGCAGCATGTGATGGACATATCTGAACGCCTGTCATTAACTCTGCCAGAAGGTTGGTGAGATCTTCATCTGATCTTAATTGAAAAAAGGCGAAAAAACCTGCAAATCCTCCAATTAAAAAACCAAAACCTTTATAAAGTAGATACTTCCCAATATAAGTGATTGGGAGGGTAAATCCCCCAGAGGCTCAACAAACTATTGCCCCCATAATCTCCTTCTTAAACACGAGGCCTCTCAAGTGGAGAGCCCATATCCCAATCATATCTTTTCTTTGAAATCTTCAAATTCATCAATGAATTGATTTCATTGTATGCCCAGGACAACTATCCTTTGTTACACGTGTAACACGATGAGAACAAGAACTATCTATCCATTGCAGATACTGCTGGTACTATCCTTTATAAGGGGTTAGAGAGTAGGTCAGAGAAGTTGAACTGGAGAGGTTAAAAATGAATCTAATCTTCATCCATGGCGCAGGAGGGAGTAGCAGAGTCTGGCGCTACCAGAACAGACACTTCTCCGAAAAGTATGAAGTGACTGCATTGGAGCTTCCAGGCCACGGTAGTAGGGAAGGTGAAGGGAGGGATTCAATTGCAGATTACGTTGAAGATGTTAAGAATGAAGTCGAAGACCTCGATAATGTCGTAATGATAGGCCACTCCATGGGCGGGGCTATTACCATGTCCTATGCATTGAAATATCCTTTGAAAGGCTGCGTCCTGGCAGGGACAGGGGCGCGGCTTCGTGTTCTGCCAGCCATTCTGGAAAGAATTACCGAAAACTATGAAGAGACCATAGATTTTATTCTAGAATATGCCATACACAGGAAGACAGAAAAGATCATGAAACAGTCAAGGGAGGAAATGCTCAATACCTCTCCTGAAGTAATGTACAGAGATTTTCTGGCTTGTGACAGATTTGACATGATGCAGGAGATGGAAAAGATTGAGATTCCTACATTGGTGGTTTGCGGCTCCCAGGACATGCTGGCACCTGTGAAGTATTCAGAATACCTGGCAGCAAAGATACCTTTTTCCTGTCTCGACATCATTCCTGACTGCGGACACATGCTCATGCTTGAAAAGCCCCAGGAGTTCAATGAAGTTCTGGAGAAGTTTCTGACCAGTATGAAGAAGCAGTAATGGAGCAATCTTCTCATTTCAACTTCATGAATTCGAAATTATAGACTACATTCTGTAGAGCTCTGTACAACTGCGAGGGCTTCAATCAAGATGTTACACGTGTAACAAAGCTGAAAGAGACTTGACCCTTCTCGCAAGTTCCCAAAAGATTATAAATGGTAGGTGTTCAGTCTGTTTTACCTCAGAAGCAAACCTGTATCAGAACATTAGGAAGAGGTTGAGAACATGAGAATAAAGGAGCATCCTCTCTTGAAATTTGAGAGGGGAAAGAAAATTCATTTCATCTTTGATGAAAAGGAAGTAGAAGCCTACGAAGGAGAAACAATTGCAGCTGCCCTACATGCTGCAGGTATTAAGGTACTGAAGAGAAGTTTAGTTCATGGAAGACCGAGCGGATTCTTCTGCGCTATCGGGAAGTGTGCCTCCTGCATGATGAATGTAGATGGTGTACCCAATGTGAAAACATGTGTCACTCTCGTCGAAAAAGGTATGGTAGTGGAATCTCAATCTGGGAGAGGAAAATTGAAAATTCATGATGCTCCTCAGAAATCCAAAACAAGGAAGCTGAAAACCCAGATAGCAGTAGTGGGAGCAGGTCCTGCAGGATTGATGGCTGCCTGTACTGCGAGGAAATATTCTGCTGAGGTCCTGGTCATCGATGAGAATCCCCATGCTGGTGGACAGCTGATCAAGCAGACTCACAAGTTCTTCGGGTCTGCCAGAGAGCAGGCAGGAATCCGAGGGACCCAGATTGCAGAGGACCTGTACAGACTGACGAAAGACACTGTCATAACGCAGGCCTCCGTTATCGGATACTACAATGGGAAAGACCATCTACTGGCCTTGATGAAAGGTGGAAACCTCATTGAGTTAGAGGCAGAGAAGGTAATCATAGCACCAGGAGCTTCCGAAAAGATGCTGTTATTTGAAAACAATGATCTTCCAGGTGTGTACGGGGCTGGAGCTGTTCAAACATTGATGAATGTGTACGGAATTAGACCAGGGAATAACGTCCTCATGGTGGGGGCAGGAAATGTGGGCCTCATTGTGAGCTATCAGTTGTTACAGGCTGGTGTCAATGTTGAAGCAGTGGTAGAGGCCATGCCCTACATTGGCGGGTATCATGTGCATGCAGCCAAGATCAGACGGTGTGGTGTCCCTCTCTACACATCCACGAGCATCAAGAAGGCTTTAGGGGAAGAATGTGTTACAGGAGCAGTTACTGTATCCCTGGATGAGAACTGGAACCCTGTACCTGGAACTGAGAGGGAGTATGACTTGGATACGATCTGTCTGGCTGTT
Organism: uncultured Thermococci archaeon; assembly: GCA_964516825.1. GTDB lineage: Archaea > Methanobacteriota_B > Thermococci > Methanofastidiosales > SZ-28-30 > SZ-28-30. The sequence continues at coordinate 8,245 of CAZFAR010000004.1, read as the reverse complement.
GGATTATCTCCTTCTGTTGAGCTGTTCCACCAGGCTGGATGTGATCTTGCATATATACCCGAACTAGGGGGGAACACTCCTGTGCACAATCAGAAGATGGAGACTACAGTTAAAGGTGTTTATGCAGCTGGAGATGCTGCAGGCATTGGTGAAGCCAATACTGCTATGATGGAAGGGAAGATAGCTGCCCTTTCATGTATTGAAGCATTAAAGCTGTCTACAGATGAAACAGGGAGAGAATTAGAAGAATCCTTCAGAGAATTACAGTTATTGCGCTCTGGCTCCTTTGGGGAAAGATCTCGCCAGGGAAAGGAGAAAATATTCAGGATGTGGAGGGAATTCCATGGATGAGTATAGAAAAACAGGTGTTCTGACAGAAGAAAACCTCCGTGAAGTGCTGCCTGAGTTAAAAGGGAAGATTGCCATCGTTGAATGCGTGGAAGATATTCCCTGTGATCCCTGCGTGACTGCCTGTCCCTCTGGTGCTATTGTAATCGATTCTTTGATAGGTGAACCAAGACTGATTCAGGAAAAATGCGGAGGATGCGGTGTATGCATTGCAGAGTGTCCTGGACTGGCCATTTTTGTAGTGGATTTTGAATATTCAGCTGATGAAGCAGTGGTGATGCTGCCCTACGAGTTCATTCCCCTCCCTGAAAAGGGGGAGGAGGTGGACCTTCTGGACAGAGAAGGGAAAAAATGTGGGAGAGGCACAATTCTGAAGGTGAAACCCCACAAGAATAAGACTACAGTCATATCAGTTGTCGTACCAAAGGAATTGGCTATGCAGGTGAGGAATGTGAGGAGGATTCCATGACAGAAATCGTGTGCAGATGCGAGGATATTACCAAAGAGGAGATTCTGGAGGCTATTGATCAAGGATTTGAAACATTGGAGGAGTTGAAGAGAGTACTGCGATGCGGCATGGGTCCCTGTCAAGGGAGAACGTGTACTCCTTTGATTACCAGCCTGCTTGCTCAAAAAACAGGGAAATCTCCTGCTGAAATTCTGCGTCCTGTCACGAGACCTCCGTTACAGCCGCTGCCCCTATCAATTTTTGCAGGTGAAGAAGAATGAGAAAAGATGTAGTCATCATTGGTGGAGGGGTCACTGGATGCGGAACTGCGTACAATCTCGCAAAAAAGGGAGTGACTGATGTGGTCGTTCTGGAAAGGAAGTTTCTGTGTTATGGAGCAAGCGGCAGATGTGGAGGAGGTATCAGGCAGCAGTTCACGACTGAGGCCAACATCAGACTGGCAATGGAAAGTGTTCGCATCTTTGAAAAGCTGTCAGAAGAATTGGACACAGATATTGAATACGAACAGGGAGGATACCTGATCATCGCGTACGAGGATGAGGTTGAGCAGTTCAAAAAGAATGTCAAACTCCAGAACAAGCTGGGTCTGGACAGTAAATTCATTTCACCTGAAGAAGCGCGAGAGATTGTCCCCTTATTGAATATTGAACCCATTGCAGGAGCCACTTTCTGCCAGACTGATGGGCATGCCAACCCTTTCAAAGTGGTTTATGGCTATGCAAGAAAAGCGAAAGAGATGGGGATTGATATACGAAAATTCGCAGAAGTGAAGAGCATTGAAGTTGAAGATGGGCAGATTGTTGCAGTGAGAACTGCAGAAGATACTATTGAAACTGAGGTCGTGGTCAATGCAGCTGGAGCTTTCTCGCGGGATATTGCCCATATGGTGGGAGTAGAACTGCCTAACAAACCCTACAGACATGAGATTCTGGTGACTGAGCCTGTAGAACACGTCTTGGATCCAATGGTCATCTCGTTCAAGACTGGCATCTATTTCTCACAGCAGAAATGTGGTTCAATTATTGGTGGTATTGGTGACCCTGAAGAGCCTTCCTCCTACAACATGTCTGGCAGTCTTCGATTCATGAAACGCATGGCTAGGACAATGATTGAGCTCGTGCCTGCCTTTGGCCATCTGAACGTACTACGGCAGTGGGCAGGCCTGTACGATGTGACTCCAGATGCTCAGCCCATTCTAGGGTGGACTGAAGGAGTTGAAGGATTCTGCCAGGCCAATGGATACAGTGGGCATGGGTTCATGATTGCTCCCAAGGTTACAGAATTGATTGCAGAGTTGATTGTAGATGGAAAGACATCCATGTCTATTGAGGATCTGAATCTGAAACGATTCGAAGGTGAAATTACGGGAGAAACTTACGTAGTGGGGTAGGATGAAAGAACTCCCACCAGTTCCTCCAATTTCAATGTAGAGAAAAAGGTTCATTAAGCATCCATACAGATTCAATCCTGCGGCCACTTCACCATGATTTTGGCCCATTTCTTTATACCTTCCAACCCAAGATTCGATATTGGCGGATTCAGTATGGCGTGACAGCATTCTTTGAATCCCTGTACAATGCCTGCTTCTAAAAGTTTCAGCTCTAAAGGGTACTCGATCTTCAATATCTTGTTCTCATTTTCCTGCACCAGAGGAGGATCACTGAAGCGGGATAGACTATTGAATGAAAAGTGTTACACGTATAACAGGTAGAAGCGGGAAAGTGCCTTCATACAGTAAATCTGCAAAATGAGAATATCCAAATCACAGTTGAAGGGTTCAACACACTTTCAGAAGCAAATCAATCAGGGTTTTCCCCACTTTTTCAGGAATTTCCCTGCTACCTTTCTCGTTCTTGGACTTGTGCTCTTCACCTGCTCCCTCACAAAGGCTAGTATCTCGTCTCTGTTTTCAGCTTCTTCAAAGTACTCATGAAATGCTTCTACAGCATGCCCCTTTATGAGTTCTTTCTGGCTTCCGCGATGCGTTCTGTCAATATTCAAGAGCTTTTCTGTTATTCTGGTCTGAAAGGTTGGTTTGTATTTGGCAATCTTTCCTGAGACAGCTGCTACATGTGCAGCAGTCATTGTTTTGTCTCCATCCAGTATACTGTAATATGTGTTAAATACTCTCTCGAATTTATTGCCTGTATCGACTTTCGTGAGATCTGCTATGAGATGGAGTGCGATATACTTTATGTAATTATTCTTGCTGCCGAGCAAGCTTTCAAAATATTCCCAATAAGAATAGAGTACTTCAGTATGCCGCTCGCTCAAAAGCGACAAAACCTGAAAACTGTTGTACCTTCGTGTGTCTGTATTGGACAGAATCCCTTCAAGCAACTCTGAAAGCACTTCTTTGTCTTGGAGTGCCTTTTCTGCTATATTATCAATGTCAACATCTTTCTTATCGAGTTCTGGTATCATGGATAACCTCCGTGTTCATGGACTTCCATACATTACTTGACATAGACTATACACCATTCTGGAATGTGCTGGCAACTCACTTTTTCAGTGTTTTCAGGCGATTGAGTGCTTGAATGTAGGATTCCCCCTGCTCGGCCCATTCTATGAGCCTCTCACAGGGGAATTCGTTGCACTCATAACAGAATTGGTAGCCCTTGTCGTCAACGCAGCAGGTTAGTATCCCACAGTCTGGTGACCAGTGGACAGAGCGATCACCCCGACACCCTTTGCAGTACATGGATCGCTCAATCACTTCAACTATTCCCTCATTCTCGTTAAGCCATCCTTTTTCCCTGAACCAGGTGACAATGCGTTGTGCAGCCTCAGGATCTCTGGGTGCTCTGCGTATGTCGCACATTCCGCAGTTTAGCCCGCAAACAGCAATCATTTCTTCTTCTTTCATTGTTGCTGAGTCAGGCTCAATCTTTAAAAACCTGTTCAGAATTGGGATTCAAACCTTTGAGGGATGGATTCTCCAGGGCTTGCAGACTGTCTCTTTAGGAATGCGCATGAGTGAAATTGATAATTCAATTGAGGTGCTACACGTGTAACATAGCAGATAGGGAAAGATATTTGCCTTCATACACTAAATCTGTAGAAATGCAAAGTTTAGAACTCAGTAGCAGTCATTCTCGAGAAACTAAAGAGCAATTCAAAGACTCAAAGATCAAAGCTTATAACACTCATAATGGAGAAGCCTGTATGAACCAAAAAGCACACATTACTGGCGGTATAATACTTGCAGGAGCAATCATGATTGCAGGCGAGCCTCCTCTGGCAGCATCATTTGCAGCATTTGGAAGTCTCTTCAATGACCTGGACTTGAGGTGGTTTCACCGGAAATTGCTTCACAATATCTACGCGATTGGGATTTTTCTTGCACTTTCTTTGAAATATCCACCATTTGTATACTGGGCATTGGGCATGTTTCTCCACAATGTCATGGATCTTTTGAGCAGTTCTCCTGTCTATTTGCTGTGGCCTGTATCCCGTGAGGGAGAACATCTTGAGGTTGGGGGCTGGGGAGTCACTAACACCAGTATTCTTTCATTTCCTACCGGAGTGGGAATAGCATCACTGTTCTCACTTGGGTATGTGACAGCAACCGGGCACCTCGAAGATGTTATGGCATTGCTCAGGGACCTTCTGGAACTCTTCTCCTGATTGCTCGTTTTGTTTTTTCAAAAGAAAGGAGGAAATTTGTCTGGGCTGTCGTCCAAGTACTTTGGACAGTTTCCTCATGAAAATGGATAATGATGCTGCGCACATCCATGCTGAAGAGACTGTAAACATGACGATGGGTAATGCACTCTTGCGCTTACGCGATGACTTCATTTAACCCATGAACTGCTTTCGTTTCTGCTTCATACAGTTTCAGGATTTTCTTCTGCAAGTCAGTTAGTAAAGGCTTCAGATCCTTTTCCCGAAATTCCCTTACTGCCTGCTGCATCACATCATCCATTTCGTCGTTAATTGCCAACATCTTCTGTAAGGCTCCTGGCCTCTGCTCTTCGAAGACTCTATTCCTCTCCAACATCAACTCTCTCGCCCTTTTCAACGTGGGCCAGGAATCAGGGAGAGCAGCTTCAGCAATTTCACTCCATATTCTGCCAGAGTCCTCAAATAATAATGCCACTTCGTTCAATCTTGAGTCATCCAGTATAGAACTGGCTTCTCTCAGGAATCGAGCATATATTGGACGGAAAGAACTCCCACCAGTTCCTCCAATTTCAATGTAGAGAAAAAGGTTCATTAAGCATCCATACAGATTCAATCCTGCGGCCACTTCACCATGATTTTGGCCCATTTCTTTATACCTTCCAACCCAAGATTCGATATTGGCGGATTCAGTATGGCGTGACAGCATTCTTTGAATCCCTGTACAATGCCTGCTTCTAAAAGTTTCAGCTCTAAAGGGTACTCGATCTTCAATATCTTGTTCTCATTTTCCTGCACCAGAGGAGGATCACTGAAGCGGGATAGACTATTGAATGAAAAGTGTTACACGTATAACAGGTAGAAGCGGGAAAGTGCCTTCATACAGTAAATCTGCAAAATGAGAATATCCAAATCACAGTTGAAGGGTTCAACACACTTTCAGAAGCAAATCAATCAGGGTTTTCCCCACTTTTTCAGGAATTTCCCTGCTACCTTTCTCGTTCTTGGACTTGTGCTCTTCACCTGCTCCCTCACAAAGGCTAGTATCTCGTCTCTGTTTTCAGCTTCTTCAAAGTACTCATGAAATGCTTCTACAGCATGCCCCTTTATGAGTTCTTTCTGGCTTCCGCGATGCGTTCTGTCAATATTCAAGAGCTTTTCTGTTATTCTGGTCTGAAAGGTTGGTTTGTATTTGGCAATCTTTCCTGAGACAGCTGCTACATGTGCAGCAGTCATTGTTTTGTCTCCATCCAGTATACTGTAATATGTGTTAAATACTCTCTCGAATTTATTGCCTGTATCGACTTTCGTGAGATCTGCTATGAGATGGAGTGCGATATACTTTATGTAATTATTCTTGCTGCCGAGCAAGCTTTCAAAATATTCCCAATAAGAATAGAGTACTTCAGTATGCCGCTCGCTCAAAAGCGACAAAACCTGAAAACTGTTGTACCTTCGTGTGTCTGTATTGGACAGAATCCCTTCAAGCAACTCTGAAAGCACTTCTTTGTCTTGGAGTGCCTTTTCTGCTATATTATCAATGTCAACATCTTTCTTATCGAGTTCTGGTATCATGGATAACCTCCGTGTTCATGGACTTCCATACATTACTTGACATAGACTATACACCATTCTGGAATGTGCTGGCAACTCACTTTTTCAGTGTTTTCAGGCGATTGAGTGCTTGAATGTAGGATTCCCCCTGCTCGGCCCATTCTATGAGCCTCTCACAGGGGAATTCGTTGCACTCATAACAGAATTGGTAGCCCTTGTCGTCAACGCAGCAGGTTAGTATCCCACAGTCTGGTGACCAGTGGACAGAGCGATCACCCCGACACCCTTTGCAGTACATGGATCGCTCAATCACTTCAACTATTCCCTCATTCTCGTTAAGCCATCCTTTTTCCCTGAACCAGGTGACAATGCGTTGTGCAGCCTCAGGATCTCTGGGTGCTCTGCGTATGTCGCACATTCCGCAGTTTAGCCCGCAAACAGCAATCATTTCTTCTTCTTTCATTGTTGCTGAGTCAGGCTCAATCTTTAAAAACCTGTTCAGAATTGGGATTCAAACCTTTGAGGGATGGATTCTCCAGGGCTTGCAGACTGTCTCTTTAGGAATGCGCATGAGTGAAATTGATAATTCAATTGAGGTGCTACACGTGTAACATAGCAGATAGGGAAAGATATTTGCCTTCATACACTAAATCTGTAGAAATGCAAAGTTTAGAACTCAGTAGCAGTCATTCTCGAGAAACTAAAGAGCAATTCAAAGACTCAAAGATCAAAGCTTATAACACTCATAATGGAGAAGCCTGTATGAACCAAAAAGCACACATTACTGGCGGTATAATACTTGCAGGAGCAATCATGATTGCAGGCGAGCCTCCTCTGGCAGCATCATTTGCAGCATTTGGAAGTCTCTTCAATGACCTGGACTTGAGGTGGTTTCACCGGAAATTGCTTCACAATATCTACGCGATTGGGATTTTTCTTGCACTTTCTTTGAAATATCCACCATTTGTATACTGGGCATTGGGCATGTTTCTCCACAATGTCATGGATCTCTTGAGCAGTTCTCCCGTCTATTTGCTGTGGCCCGTAGCCCGTGAAGGAGAACATTTGGAGGTTGGAGGCTGGGGAGTCGCTAACACCAGTATTCTTTCATTTCCTACTGGAGTGGGAATAGCATTATTGTTCTCACTTGGGTATGTGACAGCAACTGGGCACCTTGAAGATGTCATGGCATTGCTCAGGGACCTTCTGGAACTCTTATCTTGATTGCCTGTCTTGGTTTTCCAAGAGCTATCAATAGCTCGTCTTGCTTCAAGACCCTTCGAGGGTCGCTGTTGGGCCAAAAAGCTTTTATATTGAGCACTGTTCATTGTAGTGCAAATGACAAAGGAGGGAGAAAATTGAAAATAACCAAGAATAAGAAAGGCTGCACGAAAAATTCAAAAAAAGATCTAGACTCTTCTCAAGAAAATCTCAGTAGTCTAAAGACAGATTCCCTGATCCCAGCATCTTTTCTAATCCCGCTAATATCTATATTGTTGATCTTAAAGAAGTACGGAAACCCTAGTTTGGATACAACAGAAAAAATATTGCTTACACAATTATTCGTCTTACTTTTTCAAACTGCAGTTTTTACCTATACGCTGTTCATATTGTTCAGGCAGAATAAGAATTTGAAGATAAGTCTCGATTTTGCGGCATATCAAGATGTGATTAACAGAATACAGAGGGTGGATGAAATTATTATAGAAAACCCCCGATTTGGACGATTCTTACCCGAGGATTATTCAGACTCAAAATCAGAAAATGAAAAGATTTCCCTTGTTTATTTGGTGCTTGATTTTTTTGAAATGATTTTCATACTTAAAGAAAAGGAAATGATAAGTGAGGAGATGTGGGAACCATGGAAAAGATCAATGATTCGTTGCTTTGATCAATCACAAGACTTTAAGAGTGTCTGGGATTTAAAAGTAGTTCCCAATGAAATGTACTACAAGCCATTTCGGGATTTCATAATTAGGGATGTTAGATTCGTCAGGAAAAGAGTCTAAATCCTCATCTATTTCAACCATGAGTCCTCATGGAGGTCAAACAGACATGTACCTCTTTCCAGGAGAGGAGATCAGTCTGCGGGCGGTTGACAACTCCTCACCTCTCCTACGATCCTACGTAATAACCTCATCTAACTCATGAATTGCTTTCGCTTCCACTTCATACAGTCTCATAATTCTCTTCTGCAGATCGGTCAATAGCGGTTTCAGATCCCTTTCCCTAAATTCCTTTATTGCCTGCTCC
>CAZFAR010000003.1:0-28253 GCA_964516825.1 uncultured Thermococci archaeon | reverse complement strand
TTTCACCTGCTCAAACCATTCAGGATGCTCTTTTCTTGCATTCTCAAATAGCTCCTGTCCCTCCTTCTCCATGTGACCGGTCATCCGCATGACCATTGGTTTGATCTCTTTCCCCTCACCTGCTCTCTTTTTCAGATAACCAATCACTGCCTCTGCCCATAGATCGCAACGTGATATGCCGCCAAATCGGGCACCAAATATGCCAGTCACTTTCGGATTATCCATGAGGAGCCCGATCATTCTCTCCATGTTCTCCACAGTGGGACCACCACCAGAATCCATGAAGTTGGCTGGTTCACCGCCGTACTGTTTGATCAGGTCTACTGCAGCAATACCAAAGCCTGCACCACCGGGGAAGACGCCCACATAGCCGTCTAGATCCACGTAAGGAATACTGTATCCCTGGGCTGTTTTCTCCCGTTCTGTCAACTCACCCAGTTCATGGCGGACTGTTATCCCCATTTCCTTCAAATCAGGATGTCGGTATAAAGCATCTTCATCCATGTTGAATACTGCATCTGCTGCAAGAAAGCCCTCGTCTGTTGCTGCCAGAGGATTGATTTCGAGCAGTTTTCCATCGTACTTCAAAAAGAGATCGTACATCCTGTTGATGATAGAGCCAACTGTAGTTAAGTCTGTTCCTGTCAGTCCAATCTGATGGGCTACCTCCCTCCCCACGTAGGGATCAGGCTTTTCACCCACAGGTATGTAGTATCTGACCATTTTTTCAGGATATTTTTTCGAGATCTCCTCAACGTTGATGCCACCCTCAGAACTGGCAATGATCACAGGTTGATGCCGGATACGGTCAATGGTAACAGATATGTACAGCTCTTTCTTTATGTGCATGAATTTCTCCACCAAGATTGAATGGACGTCATATCCAGATATTTTCATGTCAAGCAGGATTTGAGCCTTCTTTCTGGCTTCTTCTGGCGTATCAGCGAATAGGATGCCACCTGCTTTAGCTCTGCCTCCCACCAGGGCTTGAGCTTTCAAAGCTACCTTACCCAGACTTTCGGCTGCTTTCTGAGCTTCTTCTGGCGTTTGAATAAGCATGCCCTGAGGAACTGGAATCTTGTTCTTTTCCATGAGAGACTTGGCTTCAAACTCATATAGCCTCATAGGGTCACCTCATAGCTTTGTTGTATGTAAAGCTTATAAACCTTGTTTGACAGTTAGATGAGTTCACCAGTGGCGTGGGAATTAGAGCTCTCGTTTTGATACTCTTTTTCCGTTGATTAGTTTCTGTTACACGTGTAACACTTTTTCAGCGTGTCTGTTCATGTCCCTTGATCTCTTCATCTTCTATTGATCTGCCCAGGTTCTGGAGGAGAAGCAGCCACCCACCGTTACTAGAGTGGAAACTGACCAAAAGATTATAAGGGTTCTTCTCTTACCAGAAGGCATGAACTTGGAGCAGATCTTCTCACAGCTTGAAGGGAAGATTGCAAGAGAAGAGTTTCAAGAGAGGATAAAAGAGAAAATTGATGAGTTCAATGGTCTTCTTTCTGAAGAGGGAGCAGCATTCATCGTGGCGGCTGATTTGGGAGTAGATCTGCGACTGGAAAAATCTCGTGAATTCCTGCAGATCAAGGATCTGGCTGTGGGAATGAACGATGTCTCACTATGTGCTCGAGTGACATGCGTGTCAGCTGTGAAGGAGTTCGAGCGAGATTCAGGTGCTGGTAAAGTAGCTAACGTTGAAGTAATGGATAGGACAGGAAGTACGAGATTTGTTCTGTGGGACGATCTGACAGATTACACTTTAAGTATGAACAAAGGGGACATCGTTGAAGTTCGAGGGGGATATGTCAAAAAAGGGTTTCGTGAAGGAGTAGAAATCCACATCTCATCCAGGAGGGGGTCCATCAGCAAGAAAGCTGAAACAGAAAAAGACCTTCCTGAATGCAAGACAGAATGCACTTCTATCAGAGATCTGGAAGAAGAGATGGCAGACGTAGATGTGGTGGGCAGAGTGAACCAGCTCTACGGGATACGGGAATTTCAGAGAAATGGGGGTACCGGGAAGGTGGCTTCTCTGTCTTTAGCAGATGATACAGGAGAAATCAGACTGTGCCTGTGGAATGAGAAAGCAGACATTGCAGCAAGACTGAAACGGGGAGACATCATTATAGTGGAGGGTGGATATACTAAAATGGGATTGAATGAACTGGAGCTGCATTCAGGGTGGAGGGGGCGCGTTATTGTGAACCCTCCCATTCAGGTCCAGGAGCTGCCAGAAGTAGAGAGGGTGAACCTAATCGATTTAGAGCCAGGACACTCCTACAATGTTTCTGGCATCTTGTCTGATGTTGGAGAGAAGAGATCTTTCGTGAAGAGTGATGGTTCGCAAGGGCAGCTCGCAAAGTTTACCCTGCAGGATGAAACTGCAGAAATCTGTGTAGTCCTGTGGAATGAAAAAGCAGACATGATCGACAGGATGGTCAAGGGTATTCCCCTGCTGATTGATAATGGGTACACCAAAGAGGGGATGGAAGGGCTGGAACTCCATGTTTCATCCTTGACTCAGGTTGTCATAGAAGAGCAGTTTGAACCAGAGATAAAGATTTCCACCTTGAAAAAGGGTGCTGTAGATGTTACTGGGAGATTTTGCCAGAGTGAATTGATCGATGAATCAGGAAGAGTGCCTTTACTGACTGATGGGAGTGTTGAAGAAGGTGAGCTCATCAAGGTAAAAGGTGTGTACGATAAGAAGATCACAGTTTCAAGTATGGAGAGAAGGAATGAAGAGTTTCCCTCTCTGGAATCTCTCCTCCATCCTCCCCGGAAAGTGATAGCAGAGGTGAAGAAGGGAGATTATGCCGAGTTATGCGCCCTTGTGAAGAAAGTTCTAGGTTATCAGAATTACAGAAGAATTACTATCGATGACGGCACTGCAGAGATTGCAGGTATCATCTTTGGAGACATAGTAGAGGGGGAGGAGTACTGCTTCTACGCAAGGATTTATAAGCGTACCACAGGAGTAGAATTCACCTGCTATCAGTACCAAGTAGTGGAAGCAGAGAAGGAAGCCTTCGAGATGATAAGGGAACTCGAAGGGTTAGTGGAGGTTTAGGATGCCAGAAATCGAAGATTTACCTGGAATTGGTCCCAAGACAGCTGAAAAATTTCGAGAAGCAGGATATAAGACGATAGAGAAAATCGCAGTCACCTCTCCAAAAGATCTCTCTGAATTGGGCGACATTGGAGAGACGACAGCTGCCAAGATCATAGAGGCAGCCAAAGCGATGGCAGAAGTGGGTGGATTCATCACCGCGGAGGAGCTGGCTCACAGAAGAGAGAGTATAGGTAGAATAACTACAGGAAGTAAGGATCTGGACGAGCTCCTGGGCGGAGGTGTTGAAACACAGGCCATCACTGAAGTGTTTGGAGAGTTTGGTTCAGGAAAATCTCAACTAGCCCATCAGTTGTGTGTGAATGTCCAGATGCCGTCCGAGAAGGGAGGATTGAATTCAGGAGCCCTCTTCATCGATACAGAAAACACATTCAGACCCCAGAGGATTGTTCAGATGGCTCAGGGATTGAAAATGGACCCTCCTGAAGTATTGAAGAAGATCAGGGTGGCTCGCGCCTTCAATTCATCGCACCAGATCCTGCTGGCCGAGAAATCAGAAGAATTGTTGCGGCAGGGAGGAATCAGACTTCTGGTCGTGGATTCTCTGACAGCCTCTTTCAGAGCAGAGTACATTGGAAGAGGAACTCTAGCTGAGCGGCAGCAGATGCTGAACAAACATCTGAGAACACTGCATGAGCTTGCAGATCTGCATGATATCGCAGTCTTTGTCACAAATCAGGTGTCTGCGCGGCCCGATGCCTTCTTTGGAGATCCCAACAAACCGATAGGAGGGCACGTTCTGGGACATTCAGCCACTATGCGAGTCTATCTAAGGAAATCAAAGAAAGGTCAGAGAATTGCCAGGCTGGTGGATTCGCCAGACCTCCCCGAAGGAGAAGCTATTTTTGTCGTAGCTGAAGAGGGAATTTTGAACAAGTAAGACAGAATTGCTGCTCCCAATTCTGTTACACGTGTAACACTTTGAGAGATTGGTTGACACTGATTTAACGTTAAAGCAGATTACTCTACAGTGACACTCTTGGCAAGGTTCCTCGGTTTATCAATTGGCAATCCCTTCTCTCTTGCTACGTAATAGGCCAGCATCTGCCCAATAACAGTGGCCAATATAGCGAATTTACCATCGTTGGACGTGTTCAAAAGAAAATCTGGCTGGAATACTGGATTATTAGATATGATAATCGTATTTCCACCCCGCGCTTGAACTTCTCTTCTGTTGGATTCCATCTCATAGTCATTATCAGGAATCAGACAGATGACAGGAGTACCCTCTTCAATGAGCGCTATAGTCCCGTGCTTCAGTTCTCCTCCCATCATCCCTTCAGCATGCACGTAGGAGATCTCCTTCAGTTTCAATGCAGACTCTCTGGCTACTGGATAGGAGAGACCTCTTCCGATCAAGTAGATATCATGCTCATTTTTGAGATTCTTCGCCAATCTTTGAATCTTTTCCTCATGCATTGCTATGCATTCCTGGATTCTTTCAGACACTCTTCCTAAATCTATTGTGTATCCGAACTGCTGGGCCAGGGCAAGCAAGGTGATCACCTGATTCGTATAGGTCTTGGTGGAAGCAACACAGATTTCCTGACCTGCCAGGATCTCTATGGACAGCTCCGACATTCTCTGTATAGTGGAGTAAGGGACATTTACGATAGAACAGATTTTTCCACCCTGACTCTTAGCATATTTTAGCGCTTTCAAGACATCCATGGTCTCCCCACTCTGTGATATAGCAATGATCAATGTATCCTCATCACAGGTGATGTAATGTTTGAACTCAGAGGCAATCAGAGTCTGTGTTTCTACTCCTACCATGTGGAAAAAGTACACTCCTAGAAGGGAAGCGTGATAACTTGTACCTGCAGCCACGAACACCACTTTCCTGGACTTTCTCATGAATTCTGCGAGCTTTTCCAGATTATGCTTCTGTTCATTCTGCAGAGAAGTAATCAATCGCTCTGCTACCAAGGGCTGTTCGTGAATTTCCTTTATCATGTAGTGGGGGAAGTCTTTTTCAATTTCAGTAAAAGATACCTTGAACTCTTTTATTTCCTTTCTAATGGGGATACCATCCTTGAAGAAGGAGTAACCATCAGCTGTAACTACTGCCAGTTCATAATCCTCAAAAAAGATTGCTTTCTGCGATCTGTCTGAGAATGCGTAGATATCTGAGGAGACCACATACCCATTAGGGAGTATTCCCAGAACCAAGGGCGAATCCTTCTTGAAAGCGTAGATTCTCTCATCTCCTCTAGGGAGAAGCAGGACTGCATAGGTTCCCCTGGCTTTCCTGATAAAGGATTCGATGGCCTCCTCCATAGTTGACCCTTCCCTTGTCTTCTGTTCAATGTAATGGACAATGACCTCAGAATCTGTCTCAGAAGTAAATTCATGCCCCTGGGTTACAAGCTCCTCTCGCAGTTCCTCATAGTTTTCAATGATTCCATTGTGTACCAGATACAGCCTGTTACCACAGGAGGAGTGGGGATGCGCATTTTCCTGGGTCACCCCTCCATGAGTTGCCCATCTCGTGTGGGAAATGGCAGCCTTAGTCTTTTTCTCAGTAATAGTTTTCAGGAAATCATCAATTTCTCCAATATCTTTCTGGAGAAAACCTTCTTCTGTTACATACCCTACAGAATCATACCCCCGATACTCCAGTCTTTTCAGCGCTTTCAGAAGCTCTGTTGTGGTGAAAGGCTTCTGAAAGACCATTCCAACAATTCCACACATGGTCTACCTGAGGTGTTCTCTTATTTGAAGGTTTCTCACTAACAATTTTCTTTTTACCTCAGTGAAAACCTGTTCATACGATGTTGAATCTAAACTGGATGAAAACGTTTCCAATCAATTTCATCTCATTAAAAAGGCTGCAGACACAGATATAATCCCAAAAACACCTCCTATGGCCCACAATATAATTACCAATGTCTTTTCAGTCAAGGGGAACTCTCTGGTCAATACGTTTGCTACAGAGAGATAGGAAGGAGGGTACAATCGACCTTTCACTACCTTGGTGGGTCCGTACTCCTTCCCTCTGAACCAGATTCTCAGTTTCAAAAAGAACTCAGTAATGGCAGGGAGTAAGGCAATGAATCCTAAGAGCTCGATCTTTCCCAATATGACTGAGCTCGAAATCAATGCTCCAATGGGCAAGGTACCGATATCTCCTGGAAAGACGTGGGCAGGATATTTGTTAAAAATGAGAAAAGCAGTCAGTGAAGCTGAAAGCGAGAATAGAAGCAATTGAGGTACTTCTCTGGCTAGTAGGACGCAGCACACTCCCAAGGAGAAGGAAGCAATCGCACCCATTCCTGCTTCTTCCCCGTTGAAGCCTGCCAGTATGTTGGTCGCATTTGAGCAGGCAGAAACAGCCAGTATGATGAGCACAAAGTAGCCCCACGTAAAGTCTACGGAGAAGAGAATGAAATCTATAGAAGTATCTTTTACGCAGAAGAACAAAGGAAATCCTGCAAAGAGGGTGAGTGCCATTTTTTTTGGCTGCGTTAATCCTTTTAAATCATCGTAGGTCCCAATGGACGCTGTGAACAGGACCACTGACAGAACTGCTAGAAAGGTAATGTCCCTGAGTAAGAAATATGCTAGCCCGAATACGATCGTTAAGCTCAGGATGCAGGACAGTCCCCCCATTTCAGGTATTTCAGGCTGTATTGGTTTGTGTACATCTTTGCCTGTAATTTGATGTCTCCTCATGATTTGGGCAATTTTAGGAGTGGACATGAGGGTGATCACAAATGCGCAAACTGCGTAGAGAATCATGTACCTGATCTTGAAAAGGGTAAGATAAAGGTATGCATGCATAGAAATTTGATCATCTGCAGGCATGTTACGTAACAGATTCCCGATGGATAACTTGTATAAACATTTATAAACTTCTAGTAAAGACTGCAGCATGGAATGGCGAGTGCTCAACCTTGGCCGGAAGGATGGATTCTTCATCCAGAGCATATACGAGGCTGTGGCAAGAGCAGTTACTGAAAAAACCTCACCAAATACGCTAATACTGATCTATCCCGAATCCCCTTACGTGTGCATTGGGATCCATCAGGAACTGGAAAAGGAGGTTGATACTGACTACTGCAGCAGACACAGCATTCCAATAGTGAGAAGACAGACAGGAGGGGGTGCAGTCTATTTGGATTCTCTGCAGCAGTTCTATCAGGTTATCATACGGAAAGATGATCCCCTCGTTCCCATTGGCATAGAAGAGTTTTACAGAAGGTTTCTCACACCTACAGTAAACGTGTACCAAAGGTTCAACCTTCCAGCAGAGTACAGGTCTATAAATGACGTCATCATAAATGGGAAAAAGGCATCGGGAAATGGAGCAGTCACCCTGGACGATGCACTGGTCTTGATTGGAAATGTCATCCTTGATATTGACATTGATGTCATGGTAGATGTTCTGAAAGTGCCTTCAGAGAAGTTCAAGGACAAAATGGTTCAATCTCTCCACAGATACATGACATCTCTCAAAAAAGAACTGGATTATCTACCGGAAAGAGAGGTAGTCCTTGAATATTTGCGGGAGGAATATGAAAATCTGACCAAGAAACCATTGGTACCTGGTGAGTTAACCGATCAAGAGGAAAAATACGTATCAGAAATAATAGAAAGGCTAAGATCTGAGGAATGGCTTCACAGAACCTCTAGAAGAAGAGAGCATCTTCTCTCTTTGGTGAAGGCGAAATGCACCAAGATAGCAGGAGGCGTCATGGTCTGTGAAGCTTCCCACAAAGCAGAAAAGCTGATTCGAATTACAATGGAGACTGTGAATGGGCGGATCGGTGATATTCTCATTTCAGGGGATTTCTTTTATGAGCCAGCAGATGCACTTGGTGAACTGGAAGAGGAATTGAAAGGAATGAAGATACGAAAAAGGCTCCTAACTGAGAAGATTGGAGAATTCTTCAAGAAGAGAGGGGTCCAGGTAGCAGGTGTTACTGCAAAAGATTTTGTGGAAGCTATACTGATTGCTCAATCCAAGGTGAAAAGGTAGTTCAGAATATTCTTGATTTCAAGAAGAATAGCTGGAAGGTTTGTTAAGAGAATATTGTTCTAAAGACTGCAAAAAAAGAAAAAAAGGTTACAGTGTATTTTCTCCATTTCCACCTTCACTTTTTTCCCCACTTTCTCCAATTCCACCTTCAGCCTGCTCACTCTGAATCTCTTCACCTTCAGTCGTTTTCTTCCCTTTTCTCCCCCAGACCACGAACAGAATGATAGCACTCACTACTATGCCAAGGATCAGGATGAGCCATCCCCACAGGAAATATGGCTTCACAGGTTCTTTCTGCAGAGCGAGTATCTTTCCAGCTTCCATATCGATTCTCACAGTGACAGTTCCTTTATCTGTCAGGAAAACTACTTCTCCATTTTCACCTTTCTGGACGACTTTCTTCAGGTATGGAACGCCAAATTCTTTTGCGGGAAACTCCTGTTCTGCAATCTGCACAAGCTTCTTGGGGTCAAAAACAAGGGGAGCTACCCCTCTCGTGAGCATTATAGAGTCCACTCTTCCAATTTCAAGATCCACTGTCGCCTGCAGCATCCATTGGTTCTGTGAAGAGTATCTGAGAACTGCTATTCTGTCTACAGGTCCTTTGTAGACTTCTACTTCAGTGTCACCCATCACCTGGAGAACTGCATGAAGCATCTCATCTGATTGTGCAATAGTTTTTGCATTTTCTGCCTGTTCTCCAGTCAATACATCAAATCCAAATGTCAGCTTGAGTTCCTGCGCTTTCTCTTTCATTCTCAGTTCCACTTTCTCTGTTACCATCTCTTTCAGCTGCTTTTCTTCTACCATCCTCTCAAATTCTGCAGGAAATATTCTCTGCTGGAGGAGGTATGCTGAAGCAATCACAGAAATAATCAGGATTGCGCCGACAATACCATAAATGTATTTCTTTTCCATGATCACAAAAATTCTCTTCATTATATAAGACTTGTGAGGGACGCCTGTACCTTCAGAACTTCATCATCCTTCAGGACTGAAGTCAACCTGAGGTTTTGATCCCTAGATGAATCTCCTGGTGTTACGTTATGCTTTTCCGAAAAATGGAATCTGCTCGCTCAAAATGTCTAAATCTATCTGCAAAATGTACAGAGCATCAAAGTTCACTTTGTTAGTACATGATCAGGCCACCATTCACGTGTATCGTCTCTCCTGTTATGTAGCTTGCCAGATCAGAAGCTAGAAAGGCCACAGCTTCACCAATATCCCCAGGTTCGCCCAATCTTCCCAGAGGTATCTTATATTCCAGATTTCTCCTCTCTTCATCAGTTATTAGAGGAAGAACCATATCAGTAGCAATAAAGCCAGGAGCAACAGCATTCACGCGGATTCTATAAGGAGCTACCTCTAACGCCAGACTCTTGGTGAATCCTAGAATTCCTGCCTTTGTCGAAGCATAATGAATCTCGTGATCTGTTCCTGTAAAGGCCACACAGGAGGATATATTAATGATTGATCCAGATTTAGCTTCTTTCATATGGATGACAGCTTCTCTTGAGCAGAGGAATACACTTGTCAAGTTCACATTCATGATCCTCATCCAGTCCTCTAGGTTGAGCTCCCAGGTTTTCAGATGCTGATGGATGCCTGCATTGTTCACCAGAATATCTATTCTGCCAAATTCATTGATCACTTTTTCAAAGAGTAGGCTGACTTCACGCTCTTTTGAAACGTCTGCTTTCACTGCAAAAGATTTCCTTCCCATACCTTCAATTTTTCTTACTATGTGGTACGCCTTTTCTTCAGATTCCACGTAATTTATCACTACATCAGCTCCATATCTGGCCAATGTTTGGGCACATCCTTTTCCAATTCCGCGTGAACTGCCTGTGATTACAGCTTTCTTGCCTTGAAGAATTGATAGCATATGAGACAATTGTCTCTCAAATATAAATCTTGGTTGAAGCATACTAACGGAAAACGAATTAAAGGTGTAACCAGTAGGTGAAAGTAATAAGAGGTTGGCCTTTCGAACTCATCAATCCATGTGGAGACGGGGTGGTTTCCAGGCTAGAACTGTGGCTTGTAGTAATACTGATCTATAGAGTTGGATGGCCTAATTCATTTCTTTGGGCAAATTGAGGATTATATATGGTAAACGGAAATGCGTTTCGATCTGGGAATGGATGGACTCAGGGGTTCGTCAGCTTCTCAATCTCATTTCAACTATTCTTGTTACACGTGTAACATTCATATGAATTCTTTTATTTCTCTCTTTTCTCAATCCACACATTATATCCCATCGATTGTATGCCATTCTTGATCATGTGAATCTGCCGCATTCTGAAACTCCTCTTTACTTGAGAGAGGAATCAAGTATCTACTACATTTACTCATGTAAAGTATCCACCAAAATACTTATAAATTCGCCTTACTTACCAAGTAGACGGAGGAAAGAATATGAACACGTACAAAAAAGAATGGATCATCAGTGCTTTCTGCTTTGCCTTCGTAGCAATAACAGGCGGATTTCTGAGCATGTTCTTCGTTATCGGAAAAGATGCATTCTTCCAAGGTGAAGAAACAGGGTACCTTTACAAGAGCACTCTCATGGGCTTGCCAACCCACTACTTCCTACTATTGGTCTTCAGCTGGTTAGGCGCAACATTAATTGGAGCTATCTACGCATTGTACATGGACAGGCTGGACAAGGATATAGCAAAGGGGGTGGAATAATGCCTGAAATCTTTCTCATGGGTATCATTTTCAGCGTCATCATCATCGTGATCTCCATTGCCATTGGTATCTGGGGAAGAAGGCTCACCAAGAACGTGGTCGACTACTATGTGGCAGGCAGAACAGTAGGTGCACTCAACAATGGATTAGCCATGGTTTCCCTTAGTATAAGTCTTACTACCTTTTTGGGATTGACTGCTCTGATCTGGGAAGGATTCTACCTGGCCATAGCAGTGTACGCCGGATTTACTGCAGCCTTCATTGGTCTTTTAGTTCTGGCAGCTCCCTTTCTGAGAAGGCACAAATCCTTTACTACTATGAGCTTCATTGGAAGCCGATTCTACAGCGACAATTTGCGAATGTTTTCTGTCTTCGTCATGCTGGTCGTGAGCGTTCTGTACCTGATTGGTAACATCAAAGGTGTTGGCATCATCTTCGAGCTGCTTCTGGGAATACCCTTCATCTGGGGTGTTCTCATTGGTGGACTCGTGGTCACATTATATGTCACGTTCGGCGGCATGTACGGTGTCACCTACAGCCAGACGATTCAGACCATCATACTGACCATTGCACTGATCATACCATTGATGATGATTTTGAAGGGACTCGGTATATCGTTGTGGTGGTTCCCTCCCCTTGGATATGGTGAAATAGTGCCAAAGATGCTGGAATTCAAAGCTCATTATTTCCTGCCCTTTGTGGTGCATCCAGTCTGGTACATTGCCGTATTTCTGGGATCATTCTTTGGCATCATTGGACTGCCTCACTTCGTCATGAGGTACTTCACTGTACGGGATGCCAAGGAAGCCAGGTGGAGTACAGTCCTTTGCGTTCTTCTCATAGGACTGATTAATCTGAGCGTTTACGCTATGGGATTCGCAGGAGTCTACTACACGTCGAAAACAGGAGTAGAAATCGCAGCTTCTGATGCTGATAAGCTGGTATTCATACTGACTGATGCGTTTGCTTCAAAGCCGGGTCTGGCTCTGGCGATAGGTGGTGCTCTTTCTGCTGCCCTCTCTACTGTGGCTGGTTTGCTCCTGATCATGGGAGCTGGGTTGGTCCACGATATCTACGGTACATTGAGACCCAAGGTACCGGATGCCACAATGCTGAAGTATTCAATTTATACCATGTTTGCTGTAGGTGTCATCTGCACATTGATTTCCATCAAACCGCCAGCATTCATTTTGGTGACCATCATGTGGTCATTTGGTATAGCTGCTGCTGCCTTCGGCGTTCCCATTGTCCTGGGCATCTGGTGGAAGAGAGCTAACAAAGAAGGATGTGCTGCTGCCATGATTTTCGGGTTCTTCTCTACGTTCATACCCTACATATTGATCGAAGTTCTGAAATGGCATCCTACGAGAATCTGGAAATACCTGTACGGTCCACTGGGATGGGTCAAGTTGATGGCCATAACAGTACCTTTGAGCTTCATCATCATGATAGTGGTATCCTGGCTGACAAAGGAACCTCCCCTGGACGTGAAAAAGCAGGTAGATTCCATGCACGGCTGGCCAGACTACAAGGAACAGAGATACAAGGGAAAGCTCTTACCGATTGTGGTCATCATACTGTGTATATTGACCATGCTCTTTGGGCTCACGCTGTACGATATCTTTTCTGCTATTCCTGGATAATTCTTTTATATTTTTTTTTATTTTGAAAGGTGATTTTATGGAAGACTGGAAAAAATTGTGTCAAATGCCCCCCGAGGAAATAAGAAAAATTCAGAACAGGAAATTGAAGTTATTCATCAGGACTCAGGTTTACACGTTGAGTCCGTACTACAAGAGGATATTCAAGGAGAACGACATAGATCCTTACAGTATCGAGACAGTGGAAGACCTTCAGAAGCTTCCTTTCACGTACAAGTGGGATGTTGCTCCTACTAAAGAGGAACCTCAGAAGTACAAGGACTTCATCATCAGGCCGGATGAAGAGATATCAGAGAAATTCGGCCACATGGCAAAACTCTCATTATACGGAGGGAAAAGAGTAGTAGATGAGAAGCTATACGATTATAAACCAGTGCACACCCACTTCACCACGGGGAGGACTGCTGATCCTACTCCCTTTGTGTACAGTCAGAGAGATGTTGAGAATCTGAAGGAAGGTGGGAGAAGGCTTCTGGATGTATTCGGGATAGCTCAGGATGATGTCTGTTTGAATGCATTCCCGTACGCTCCTCATTTGGCTTTCTGGCAGACCTACTTTGCTGCTGAAGCCTCAGGTATTACAGGGTTCCACAGCGGTGGAGGGAAGGTGATTGGAACACAGAGCCTGATCGATATTATTGAGGATCTGCGGTTTACTGTCCTGATTTTCATTCCCGGCTACTGTTACTACCTTTTGCGGAGAGCTTCTGAGCAGAAAAGGAACTTTTCCAGCGTAAGAAAGGTGATCTTTGGAGGAGAAAGGGTTCCTCCCGGGCTAAAGACGAAGATAAAGGATTTGCTCCAGGAAATGGGTGCAGACAACCCCATGATCCTGGCCACGTACGCCTGTACGGAAAGCAGAGTAGCCTGGGGCGAGTGTCCTGCAGAAGAATCCTTTGGCTACCACATCTACCCCGACATGGAGATCATTGAGATCGTGGACCCTGAAACGGGGGAACCAGTAAATGAAGGAGAAGAAGGCGAGATCGTCTACACTGCTTTAGACTGGAGAGGTACCTGTGTTCTCAGGTACAGGACAGGTGACATTGCAAAGGGAGGCATCACCTACGAGAAATGTCCCAACTGTGGAAGGACAGTGCCAAGGATCAGTGCCAACATTCAGAGAAAGAGCGAGTTCAAAGAGTTTGCTCTCACCAAGGTGAAAGGTACTCTCGTGAATCTGAATGCGCTCTTCCCATTAATGATGGGCCACAAGGATGTTCTGGAATGGCAGGTAGAACTGCGAAAACGGAACAATGATCCTTATGATCTGGATGAAATCTTCCTGTACGTGACTCCTCAGCCAGGAGTTGATCCTGTAGGGTTGAAAGCAGATCTGAAAGAGAAGATGCTGAGGGAGATGGAAGTTTCACCCAATGACATCATCGTCGTAGAATTGAAGGAGTTGCTAACAAGACTCGGCATGGAGACAGAATTGAAGGAGAAGAGAATTGTGGACAACAGGCCGGTGATCTAATGGAAGATTGGGACAAGATCCAGAAGATGTCTCCCAAGAATCTGGAAAACATGCAGTCCAAAAAGCTGCAGTCATTTCTGACCTATGCGAATCAGTACAATCCTTACTACAGAAAGATGTTCAAGGAAAAGAACATCGACCCATCGAAAATTAAATCAACAGAGGATCTCGTAAGAATCCCGTTCACGACCAAGGCTGACATGCTGCCCACAAAAGAGAACCCCAAGAAACCCCATGAATTTGCCTCAGAATTCCAGAAGGACGAATACAAGGTGTCTCATTTCATGTTCACAGGAGGGACCACAGCAGAAGCTGTACCCATCATGTACTCAATGTATGATGTCAACACTTTAAAGGAAGTGGGCGGAAGACTTTGTGACATCTTCCAGTTGGATCGGGAGAACGATATAATTATCAATGGGTTCCCCTTCAAGCCACATCTGGCATTCTGGCAGACCTTCCACACCTCAATGAACCTAGGAGCTACTGCTATACAGACTGGTGGTGCAAAGATCATGGGAACAGATAAAATCATCACTGCCCTGGAGAAGCTGGAGGCTACAGTCTTCTTTTCACCTCCCGGATATGCATTCTACGCTTTAGGAGGAGCTGTGGTCTTCGAGAGAGACATCCACCACCTGGAGAAGGTAGTTCTGGGAATGGATTTAGTGTATTCTGATTTCAAGGAAAGAATCAAGGAAGTATTACAGGTGGCAGGTGCTGAAACACCCAAAGTGATGGGAGAATACATACTCTCAGAGGCCAAGCACGCATGGGGCGAGTGCGGTGATTCTACAGGGTATCATATCTACCCGGATCTGGATTTTGTTGAGATTGTCGATCCGGAGACAGGAGAAAGACTGGGAGAAAATGAAAAAGGTGAGATCGTTTACACTGCTCTCGATGGAGGCGGTACATCTGTTCTCAGATTCAGGACAGGTGACTTAGGAAGAATAGCGTACGAGAAATGTCCAGAATGTGAAAGGACAGTTCCCAGGATACTTGACATGGAAAAGAGATCCAACTACGTGAAAATGGTGTTTCCAGATGGCGAAAGAACAGTGAACCTGAACGCACTGTACCAGTACCTGATGGGTCACAGAGGTGTCGTCCAGTGGCAGCTGGAGATCAGAAAGAAGAATGAGTTTGATGCACTGAATCTTCTGATATCAGTGATGAAAGGGACGGATGAGAATGAAGTTGTAGCAGAATTAAGAAAAGAAATACCTAGAGAGACAGGAGCTGAACTGGAAGGAATAACTGCCATGCGGCTGCGGGATTTACTGCCCAGACTGGGATTTGAGACAGAGTACATGGAAAAAAGGATACTGGATCTGCGGTAGTCTGCAGTGACAGTATTGGCTTTGAGAAGCTAAAGGATATCTCATTATTCATCAAGATTCGGATAGTTTAAGCTTCAATGGATAGTCTTAAGAAGTGTTACACGTGTAACATTATGAGAAAAAAGGTCCAATCGCGAGAAGAGAAAGGGTCAAGCAGAAAGAGGGAAGAGATCTCATGAGAGAAGAATCTTGCGGTGCAGTCATATATTCAGACAATGAATTCCTGCTCCTCCATTACGAGGCAGGTCACTGGGATTTTCCTAAGGGGAACACAGAAAGAGGAGAGACAAAGCTTGAGACAACCATAAGAGAAATCAAAGAGGAAACTGGATTAGAAGATCTGGAATTTACAGATTTTGAAAAGAAAATTAACTATTTCTACAGAAGGAATGGGAAAACCATTTACAAGACTGTCACCTACTTTCTGGCCAAGCCCAAAGACAGAAAAGTGGAAATCAGCTCGGAACACCAAGGATTTGAATGGCTCGCTTACGAAGAAGCACTGGAGAGGCTCACTTTTCAGAACGCGAAAGAAGTCCTGAAAGCTGCACAATCCTTTTTGGACAATCCCAAGAAGGTGCAGCAGCTAAGGCTGTAAAAGTGTAAACCCTCATTCGGGATGAGAACTCTTTCATCTTCCAGTCAGAAAGTAGTGGTTTCTCTAATTTTCCGATTCCTTATTAGAGGATTCTTTCACCTGATAAGCAAAACCTTTATAAATCATTCATCATTATCACTGTTGTATGATAACCAATACGCTTGAACTGAGGGAGAAATACTTGAGAGCATCAATGTTTCCCTCCATATTCTGCACTGGATGCGGTATAGGGAATGTCCTTCATTACACGATACAGGCAGTCGATAATGTGGGACTGGATATCACAAAGACAGTCTTTGTCTCAGGAATCGGATGTTCTTCTCGATTACCTGGTTATGTGAAAGCAGATGGACTGCACACAACCCACGGGAGGGCTCTGGCCTTTGCTACAGGGATACATGCTGCAAATCCTGATCTGACCATCATCGTGTTCACAGGAGACGGAGACTGCGTAGGTATTGGTGGGAATCACTTCATTCATGCCATCAGAAGGAACATCAATGTCACAGTAATAGCAGTGAACAACTTCACCTATGGAATGACTGGAGGGCAGGTAGCACCCACGACGCCACGATTTGCCTACACGACCACGACACCTTACGGCAATGTGGAGCATCCTTTTGATATGTCGTTATTGGCAGCAGCTGCAGGTGCACCTTACGTGGCAAGATGGTCTGTTACTCATCCGTATAGACCCATCAAATCGATAGAGAAAGGGCTGAAACGAAGAGGATTTGCCTTCATAGAGATACTGGCCCCCTGTCCAACAGCATACGGGAGATACAACAATTTGAGGGAAGTTGAAGATATGTGGAAGTGGTACAAGGAAAACGTGATTTTAGTCGAGGAGTATAACAGGATCATGAAGTATGGGACAGAGGAGGAGAAAGAAGCAGCTATGAAGAAGATCACTATTGGAGAATTCATTGATATTGAGAAGCCAGAATTCATGGACGAATGGGAGTTACTGGTGGAGAGGACGAGAAAATGAGAAAAGAGATTCGAATCAGTGGATTTGGAGGCCAGGGAATCGTCCTGGCTGGTGTCATTCTGGGTAAGGCAGCCTGTGTATACTCTGATTACAATGCAGTGCAGACTCAATCGTATGGCCCTGAAGCGCGAGGAGGAGCCTCGAGAAGTGAGATAGTAATATCAGATGAGCCGATTGGATTTCCAGGTGTCATGGAGGCAGATATTCTGGTAGCCATGAGCCAGCCTGCCTTTGACAAGTATACGGGGGATTTGAAGAAGGATGCCACAATCATTGTAGACCCGAGTCTGGTGATTGATACAGAAGGATTTGATCCCATAAGAATTGAGTTTACTGCTCTGGCTGAAGATCTAGGCAGGAAGATTGTAGCCAACATCATCATGCTCGGGAGTCTGGTGAAGATAACAGGGGTAGTGTCAGAGGAAGCAATTATCAAAGCAGTCGTAGAGAGTGTTCCTCCAAGGACGATAGATCTGAACAAGAAAGCGCTTGAGATAGGATTCAAGGCAGCAGAAGAGGCTCTAGCAAAAGTATGATTACAACTCCAATTCAACGTTGTAGTTCTATCTTGTGCAGTTGAGGGTCCTATATATAAAGGATTTCCATCTATTTTAGAAAGCCTGTTCTTCTCTTGATTTCTCGTACAATGTCCTCAAGCTGCCTGTCTGAGCAAAGGCAATCCCTGGAGGCATCTTCCCACCCTTATTCAGATAGTTCCACCAATTTACCACAAATCCTCCGACAGCCAATTCCCTGAGTTTCCCACTCTTTCTGTACTTTGGAAGATCCAATTCCTTTTCCAGAAGGCGGATATCTGAGACAGTGTCCCCACCATTGACAAAGAGCGTCTTTGCATTGCGCAGCATTTCCTTCATGAACAGCAATGTCCCCGATTCACTCTTATTCTCCAGTACAGATCGAGGTTCCACGCTCCCATTCTGCAAGACTATCCTTTTCGCACAGATATTGCCCATCATGGTCATGGTATTGGGCCCAACAGAAATGAATCTTCCCTCGTTAATATCTTTGAGGTCTACTACCTTCTCTCTTCCATCAACATCTATGATCACGTCCAGAGGGAGAATTACCTGAATCGTTTCATTCTCAATCTTCTTTGCCAGAGTCAATGCCTTCATTTTGGCCTTGTCCCATTCTTTTGAATACAGCTCTTCCAGCAATTTCCGGTTAGGCTTTCCAATATTATGAGGGAGAGTCCGGCCAAGACTGCGGGTCTCATTGATGAGAGCCCAAAGTAAAAGCACAAAGACAGGCCCTCCCGTTAAACTCACGATCAGATCTTCTCGATTCTCAGTAACCAGGATAGCATCCAGTTTGGAAGATTTGGCCCCTGCAATTCCCCAGACCGTCAACTCCTCATCAATGCCATACAACCGAGTAATGTCCTCCAATTCCTGTATGAAGTAATCATTACAGAAACAACTCTCAGAAAATACTCGCAATGATAGATTATCCCTATGGCAGCAGGGTAGTGCCCCGTTGACCTTGGCCACTTCTCTTAACATCTGCCAGAATGCAGTCTGTGACGAATTCTTTGGCGGATCCTTCTCTTCAGGAACTGCTTTGCGAACATTGTCTAAAAAGATGAAAGAAGAGGTGCATTCTTCATTCACTTTCCTGAATTCTTCCAGACTATTGACCATCATCACACTGGAAATTTCAGGAGATACAGGGTCCATCTTTTTTTCAAGCTCATTCTTGAGAATTTCAAAGTTTTCTCTTAATGTACCATTAACAGCAGATGAATGGGAAGTGGACAGAATATTTGCCCTGGAATTTTGGAGCCTGCGAATTTTGAGAATAGTGTCCACAGCCTGTTCAACTCTTACAGAAGGTAAAGGAGGCTCATTTATATCTGTCCTGAAGAACACGGTTTCCAGTTCCTCAGGTGCATCTGATAAATCAGCAAGGATGACATTTTCGCAACCTTTAATAATCTTCATGTTGATAGTATATATGTGGTATATAAAAGGATTGGTTGCCGAAGCCTTATGTCACTCATTCACCAATTGTTACACGTGTAACATATCATTTCTACAATGTCATTCAACCTTTTTCTCACATTCTTGTGCGCATTCTTCGCAATTCTCTATGCAGGGCTCGATATGGATCATGACCTCTTTTCTGTACCGCCCTGAAATATCTTTTTCGAGATGGTGGGCGAGATCGTGGGCTTTCTCAAGGCTCATTGTTTTATCCACCAGTATGTGGAAATCGATCTTCTCTCCTATGACGATAGCATGACACGATATGACTTCGTCATGTTCTTCTACAATTCTGGATATCTCCCTTTTCATGGAGTCATCTACCTCAAACCCCTCTATGTGCACTACTGCAAGAGCATCTAACTCTCTTGATATCTTCTTTTCAATAGAATCTGCTACAGTGTGAGCCTCGTCCAATCCCATAGGTTCCACCTTCACGGTCAAAGAGATGGCCTTTTTCGTTCCATACTGATGGACATGAACATCATAAACATCGACAACGCCCTCTACCTGTGCCCGTCCTTTCACTTTCTCCAAAAACTCTTCGGGAGGAGCCTTTCCCAGAAGAGAGCTCGCAGTGTCTCTTGCTAGGCTGTACCCCATGTAGATGATAGCTAGTGAGACGATAATGCCAGCGAAAGAGTCCGTACGATAGTACCCGTAGCCAGACGCTAATATACCAAAAGCTACAGGAATTGCTGCCAGAGCATCGCTCCTGTGGTGCCATGCATCTGCGAGAAGAGCAGTAGAATCTATCTTGCGTGCCAAGCAGATGGAATACCGTGCCAGAGCCTCTTTTACTACGGTGGTAAGAATTACCAACAAGAAGAAGATGAAATTTCCTTTTACTACTACAGGATGGTATAGCCTTTCTGTAGATGAGATGAGAAACTGAAAGCCTATGACAGCTAAGAGAATGGCTATGACAAGAGAGATTACATCTTCATAACGACCATGTCCAAAGGGATGTTCTTCATCCGGCGGTTTCTGAGCTGATTTGAACCCAAGGATGACTGCAACGGAGGTCAAGAGATCGGAGAGACTGTGAAATCCATCAGCTATCAACGCTATAGAATGGATAGCAACACCTATCGTGAATTTAATGAAAAAAAGTGCAAGGTTTATTACTATGCTCACTGCACCTTCCAGGTATCCGTAGTATGCTCTGCTTCTTTCTGTGTGGGGTTCCATAGAGATACATTTTAGTAGAGCTTATAAAGGTTGATTCAGAAGATTTCAATAGGTATGTTGTTTTAATGTGCAATATTCTTACCTATTTTAGTTCTTAGGAACTCTAGAAATTCAATTCCTATTCTGTCACTTGCACAATTCTTTTGAGCACCAGTCACTTGTTACACGTGTAACATTTCTCTCATCTGATGAACTTCCGCTAATTCTTAATTGCCATCATTAAGACTCCAGAGTATAAGAAACAGATTTGATTGGTCTAAGAAGAGAAATTCAATGAATTAAGACAAAGCTAGTTGATATGATCAGTCCCTTGGATGAAATAAAAAAGATAAAGAAGATAAAAAAGAAAAAAAAAGATTTTACCGTCTCTTGAAGAATCCTATGGGCAGGAATAGCAGCAGGAACGAAAGCAGTACAATGCTGGCGCTGTTCTTGACAGTTACAGTAATCTGATGATCATCCACGAAGACACCGCCTGAATATCCTTTGACCATTATAGTGTGGAGTCCATCCTTGTAGCTTCTTGTTTTCCAGCTGTACGAGAAGGGTCGAGATGTATCAGTGGACTTACGCTTGCCGTCGATGTAGAATTCTACTGTGTCAATGTTAGCAGATGCGTCAACAGTGATTACGACAGTACCGCTGACTGTAGCTCCATTTAGTGGGTAGGTGATGGTAACGTAATATGGCACAGCTATCGTGACAGTGACCGAATCATCATCCTTGAATTCACCTAAGCAGTAGCCTTTCACCAAGATAGTGTGGTTGGTTCCTGGTGCATAAGGAGAAGTGTCCCAGGGGTACTCAAAGGGTGCTGCAGTGTCTGTGTACGTGAGAACTCCATCAATATAGAACTCCACTGTGTCGATGCATAATGTGGCAGATACAGTGATGTTGACTGTTCCCGAGACAATAGCTCCATTTGGTGGGTTGGTGATCGTGACTGTGGGAACTGTCACGCATGATCTCTTGGTTAGACAGGGTGATTCAGGATCTCCAACCAGGTTTCTCTCGTAGAAGCACCATCTGTAGTAGGTATCGGACTGTGCAGAAGGTATCATGTAGCTCAATGCTTGATTCAGAAGATCACCGAACTTCTGTTTTCCATCACTCCAGCAAGCTTTGAACTCCATCTCACAGAACTCACCACTTAGAGCACATGCATCGTTCGTCATGAACCAGCCGTAGTTGTCGTTGTAGATGACTGCAATAGCACCATTGTCAGGGTCCATAACGTAGGCTTCAGCCAGACAGTCGTTGTATTCAATCTGCCCAGTGATGCAGGCTACACTAGTAGTCCAGGGCCAGAAGGTGTTGGTCAAGCTCGCGATGTCGGAGTTGTACCAGCTTACAGTACCAACATCTTTTTCGTAGTTGATGTAGTAAACTGTGGAGTTTCCATGTCCAATGTGGGCTACTACCAGTGGATTCAGACCCCATTGGCTGATCCATCTGCTCTTGGGTACGCCACCAGTGTCTTCTTCAAAGACATAGTCCTTCACGTAGTCAGCTGGCAGATAGTTGTCGCAGTTCCAGGCCATACATCTGGAATCAGGAACATTACCAGCTTGCACTCTGGACTGGTGGAGGAGAGCTCTCTTGGGCTTGTCAGTCTGTTCGTAAGCGAGAACTTTGTTCACGAAGTTTTGAGCCTCAGTCACTGTTTGACAGGGTGCTCTTCCAACTGCAACCTCTGGATACCAGTCTACACCATCAGTTATCTCAGCCCAGTAGCTGTCATTATCGTCGTTGAAGGTACCGTCCAGGCATCTGAAGTACATGTCAGCCAGCATGTCAGTGTCCGTGTATCCACCCGTGGAGATGTAGAATCCTCTGTAAGGAACAGATGCAATGTCTCCACCGAGCAAGACATATTTCGTACCGTAGTTCAGGTACATGTCTCTGATGAAGGTTCTGACCTTCTCTGGGTTGTCTCTACCAGAGTAGTTGGCAGTAATCCAGGAAACAGTGTAGATAGCAGTTCCATTGACAAAGCATGCTTTCCAGTCAGCCAGTGGCTGGAATGTAGACTGCATCGTGTCGTCAGTGATAATGATGTACTCATAGGTCTGCAGCGGCTCAGGTCCATCCTCGTAGGTTCCTATCATGTCTGGGTTGCTCACTATGGTTGAGACATCTGATTTGTCGCCCTTCAGTCCTCTGTAGAGCTTGTTCTTCAATCCTTCACCGAACTTGACCTCGACCGTCATTGTTTCGTAGAACTTTATTGTCCCAGACTTTGGCTTGTACTGTAATGGATACAGATTCACGCTCAGTATCTGGAATCCTCTGTAAGTGCCTATAGAGACGATTGTGAACAACTTGTTTGGGTAGTCGTTATCTGAGCTGTAGATCTCCTCGTTTCTCCCAACCTTCATTGGTGTATCACTGAAAGTGCACGGTGGCTGGCCCCAGGTGATGTCGATTCCTGTCTGAACTATGGGGGCACCAGTTTTCACCTTGACGTCTTTTACGTCAGCACCCTGCGGTAGCAGAATTTGAGCAGGGTAGTAGGGAATCAGTGGCGCTCCGGGGATATTCTCCAGGAAAGTATTCTCTATCATCCAGTAACCACACCCAGTGTCTGATAAGGTGAAATAGTATTCTACCTCGAAGGTATCTTCAGAACCAAAAGCTGCCGGAATGCTTAAACTCACTAATAGCGCTAGAATCAATGCTGCCGTCTTTCTATCTCTCATTTCTTTCACCTCCTGTGAAGTTATTTCAAACATTCATAAGCATGGAGGTGTATATAAAGTTTTCCCTAATCTGTGATCTGACACATTACGAAAGTTCTTATTGACAGATTATTACCATTCTGCTGCTCCTTTTTCTATGAGCATGTTTGATTTGAACAGTCTTGTCTTAATGAATCCTGTTTTTGATCTAAGACAAAAATCAAATCTAAATATGAACTTGTATGATATACATTTTCTCTTACTGTCTGATTGCAGTTTCACTTTCAGAAGGTGTCGAGCTTACATTTTTTCCATCATATGTAGTTGAGTCCTCTGTCTTCTCTTGTTTGCATCTCCAATATTTAGCTAGACAGATGATGTTACACGTGTAACAGATCTGAGAAAACTGCCATCCTGAAAATGAGATGCGCTCAGATTTCTAGAACCTCCTCTTATTTGGAATAGCGAGTACTTGATTCATTCCTTTAATCTGCATATATTTTTAACTGGAGAAATCCTCCTGTTACCATGGATGCTCTCACCCTCTTTCTCCTTCTGGGCATACTCCAGGGCATCTTAGAATGGCTCCCTGTATCAAGCTCTGGAAATATAACATTAGTACTGGTCAATTTCGCTCATTTTTCCTTTTCTGATGCATTGAGAGTGTCCTTTTTCCTGCATGCGGGGACCATGCTCTCTGTACTAGTTAAGTTCAGATCTCAGATATCTGTACATGTGAGAGATGTTCTATCCTTGAAACGAACGCCCTTCCTTGATTTTTATGGTGTGGCTATCATATTCTCTGCACTTGTGGGGATCCCTCTCTATTTACTCCTCAAAATTGAAATTCCAGAAGTGATTGGTACTCTACTAATTGCATTCTTCCTTGTGGTGACGGGAATCATTATTCGGAAACAGAAGAAGTTAAAATCTGTAAAAGAGATGACTATTCTTGACGCTGTGATCATAGGAATAGCTCAGGGAGTGGCAGTGATACCGGGCATATCCAGAAGCGGCACCACAATATCTGCTTTATTATCAAGAGGGGTAGGTCAGGAAGAGGCGCTGCGCCTCTCATTTCTGCTCTCTATTCCGCCTGTTTTTGGCCTGATGTTCCTGAGTTTTTCTGGATTCGAGTGGGTGCACCTTGCTGGTTTGGCTACCTCTTTTGTGTGCAGCCTCTTTTCGATGGAAATCCTTTTGAAAACAGCACAGAAGCTTGACTTCAGCTGGTTCTGCTTTGCTTTAGCCTTTGTTACCCTGCTCATTGTGGGAATCCTTTACTAATACCTGGATTTTGATGTTACACGTGTAACATGTAAAATGGTCGTAATTTCCCAATTCCTTCTCGAGCTTTTGCACAATTCTCCAAGCTCCAATTTTTCAGCATTCAGGCAACCTCGGATTTCCTCCCTTTGATATATAAGAATTTAGGAAACTAATCCTGTACAATTATTGTTCTGTATCAGAATCCGCGTAATTCCTCTTATTCATAGCTTCATTTGAAGCATTTAAATAGGTTGAAAATGCCCAATTTCCGAAAGGTTTATAAACACTGTTACCACAATGGTAATAATGTTACACGCATATCTCACTGCGGGAGTTATTGCGTGTGCACTGGGTGTTGAAATCGCATTCAGAGAAAACGGGAAGAACTTCCGGACTAGGTGCACGTATCTCCTGAAAAGAAAGAAGGCATTTACAGCCTTCGAAAAACTGTCATCCGGACATGAGGGACTATGCGTCACGCGGGCCCTTCCCGATGGGAAGGAGTATCAGAATACTCTCTTTCTGGATGAAAAAGGTATATCTGCTCACGATTTGGAGAAGCTACTTCACCTGATCAGAGACTTTATCAGACCTGGAAACAGGGTGGTTCTCTTGGACTGTCTCGACTACTTCATCAGGGAGAACAATTTTGAGGAAGCAGTGAAATTCCTCCATTCATTGAGGGATCAGGTAATCCTGAACGATGCCATCCTCCTGACTGCTCTGGACCTTGGTGAATTATCGAAGCAGGAGAGGAGCTTCATCAGGCAGGAAATGGATGAAATCAGGTGAGGAGGATATACTCCTTGCGGATCAGGATATCCACGTTTTGCTTGCCAAATCGTTTGTTGAGAGCAGCGCGAGAAACAGGCTCATTTTTCCTCAGGTATTGGATAATAGCAATCTGCTCCTGTGACATGTGAGTAAAATTCTGAAGGAATTCTAACGACCTCTCTTTTCCAGTCATGGAAAGGGTGCACATGGCTCTGTCTACAGGCTGGTATCCCTTGGCTTTGAAGAGTATGTAGTGGGCTATAGCGTAGACAATGATGGCAGCCAGAATCACTAGAATGTAGAGGGGATTTTCAACAATGAACGTGAATGCATTGTAGAGAGTGTCTACAACAGTGTCTATAATAGATCTGATATCCATGGAGTACTACAGTAAGAAAGGAATATAAGGGTTTCGGGAGTCGGGATTTTGTTAAACAGGCTAGATGTTACACATGTAGCATTTCTCGTTATTACTGTGAGATTTCTCCAGAATGTCAGAACTATTAATCTTCGATATCAAATTGATGATGAAACATTGACAGAAAATATGCAGGATCAGAGAGAATTTCAGAATTGAAATACTAGATGAAAACACTGACTGAAACTTCATCTCCATCCTTAATGCCCAGTTTTCCCCGCAAGTACACGGGGGAAACAATTTCAATCACATTCTTGGGATGGTGAGTCCTTAAGGGGGAGATGATGGCTCCTGGGATTCCATTCACGGAGATAGGGTAGCACTTGACTGCCCCAAAGGTACGGCCTTCATCAGTGAACTCATCTACCTTGACATACGGGCAGTTATCCAGCATTTCCCTGACCACCAGATCATGCTCCCTCTCAAGGAGAAGATTTAAGGTGCCCGGGTAGGGATGGAACCCCAGTTTCTCTTCAAATTGATGTGTGTAACCCTTTCGTGTGATGTAATACTGGCCTTCTCCCATGCCGGAGATCAATTCTCCCTTAACAGTGACTGCTTCTCTTTCTTCGAAGATGTATTTTAATTGAATGTAATAGTCTCTCAGGATCTCTCGTCCTTCCATAGTTAGAGTGATCTTCTGACCTTTAATTGCTCTTTCTTTTCTTATGTATCCTTTTTTCTCCAATTCAATCAGTTTCCGTGAGGCAGTTTGTTGCGAACATCCCAGAATTTCTGCTAGCTGGTGAGTGGTAGTAGTTATACTCCTCAATGCATTCAGTTTTGCTAGTTCCAGAAGGACATCAAGCATACATCTACTCGATTATGAGTATATATAAAGATTCTGGATAGGTGTTACACGTGTAACATTCTTTCATGAGAAACCGTTTTTTGGGAATGAACAAAGGCTATTGGAAAAGGATAGAAAGACAAATAGGGGTCAACATTTCTTTTCTCTTTGGTGCCTCTTTCTTCTTGGATGGCTTTCCCGTGATTACCATATTTTCAACTCCTCTATTCATGAAGAGATTTCCAAGTTCCTATCTGCGATTGTTCTTAAGCCTTTTGTTTCTTACCTGGCCCTTTTCCCACATCAACATTTCCCTGCTCAAAACAGCATTCAACACAATCTTGTCTCCAATCTCCAGCTTTCTATATATATTCACATCTTCTGGCAGTACAGCAAGCCCCAGTTCCTGCTGCAACAGCGATTCATCGATATCAAATTCCTCTTCACTAACAGGTACCACAGTGAGATGCTCCTTCAGAAAAGCGGGCATTTTATTCTTTTCCTCGAATTTTGAAACAGTGATCCTGTCAATATAGGGGACAAGATCCATTTTTTTCAGAACATCTTCTTCAATACCCACGAGTTTCATTCCTCGAAACCCACCGTAGAATCCAGCAAAGGATACTACATACTGGTGTCTCAAAGTTTCCAGAGCTACTCGTTCATTGTTCACTATTTGATTTAGGAAGAGAGCAATTTGAAGATTTCGGTTACATTTCTGTGAAATATTCAGAGCCAGAAAGTGTGCACATCTTCTCAAGATTTTCTCAAAGTCTACAAATGATGACAAATTCCCAAAGGGTACCATTGATATTTACAGTAGCATACAAGGCAAAGATGGGGACATTGAATGGAACTGACAGAAGTATTGAGGACCATGGTCTGGGCTGGGTCGATTCAAAAATCATATTCCTCACTTTCACACTCTATCACTCATTCGAAGATTATTTAAAGCATCAGCAGAAGCAGTATCATGCTATCTTTCAAAGCAGATCTCATTGAGGAGGATCTCTTTAGGGTCATCCTGTCCATTCTTTTTCTAACTTTTTTCTTCATCAGGGGGTATTATACTCGAAAAGGTCAAGTTTCGAATAAAGGATTCTTACAAAAGCGTATAGGGAGGGGTATCTCTCAGGAAGGGAAACTCAATTTCTTCTTACAGGATGCAGCAGCATCAATCTGGGGTGTAATTCTCCTTCTTTACGTCTTTTATCCTCCATGGGCGCTCTGGTCTACTTTTCCACTTCCTGCATGGATTCGCTGGCTGGGAGTGGGGCTGGGAGCTGCCAGCAATGTATTGCTCGTGTGGGTTCACAGAGTACTGGGGGAGTACTGGTCTTACATACTGGAACTCAAGATGAACCACACTTTAATTACCCATGGCCCCTATCGCTGGGTTAGGCACCCCATGTACAGTGCCTCTCTTGGATTCATGGCTGCTACTGCTTTGATTTCAGCTAACTGGGTAGTGATGCTCGTGTGTCTCTTGACTGTTACTGTAATTCTTAAGCGAATCACTATTGAAGAGGAAATGATGATTGCCGGATTTGGCGAGGAGTATAGGACGTACATGCGACACACAGGAAGGTTACTGCCGTGGTTCATGTGCATATGCAGGGTTGGAATGAGATAACGTACAGTCTCTTTGAGATTTGTTTGATAGTCATACAAAAGGTTTCTCCTGAACCATGACCAGGATCAGGAGAAGGGTGATACGAAACCAGATCCTGATTGAGAATCCCCTGATAGAAGAGACAATAGTCCAAACAAAGCTATCGAAAAACCTCTAGAAAAGTCTCCTAATCCTGATGTCTTTTCTTCGATATCCTTAAAAGAGAGAAGAAACATTACAGGTGTAGGTGAAACTGAGTATGTATGAAAAAGAGATTGAGATGAAAGTCCGGAGACTTCCCGAAAACTTGAAAAAAGAAGTTCTGGATTATATTGAGTTCTTACTTCAAAGACAGCAGAGCAGAGAAATCAGAAAGAAGAAGTTCAAGTTTGACTGGGAAGGGGGATTGTCAGAAATAAGAGATGAATTTACTTCAGTTGAATTGCAGCATAAGGCTCTGGAGTGGAGATGATATTTCCGAGATACAAATATTTTCTTGAAAGTTCTTTTGGGCCAGGATAAGCCAAGTAATTATGCCGGGGGCGGGATCTGAACCCGCGACCTCTCGGTATCTCAGAATGAATCCAATTTCTGTGAGCTTATGAGCCGAGCGCTATAACCAGGCTAAGCCACC
>CAZFAR010000002.1:0-31966 GCA_964516825.1 uncultured Thermococci archaeon | reverse complement strand
ACACGAGCATGGAGGTGGGTGGAATTCCCTCTTAAAAAAGGTTCCTTTCCTTCAGCATTTCGGCGACTAAAAAATTACTGAAAGCAGTTTTGTGGCTTTGCATTCCTGTGACCTTGAGACGAGGGAAGTTGTCATAATTAGGGTGAACTAATGTAAATCCATTCTTGTAGCATTTAGTAATGTATAGGAAATCTGTGGCTGGGTTAATACCTAATTCTTCTGCCAATGACTTCATTATTAGTCAATGAACCAGCACATTTATATATTCCTTTCACTATAAAGCACCAAGGTCGTCACATGAAAATGAAGGACACTCTGACTGTACTGTATAAAATAGAAGGGGATGATATATCCATTGACAGAGCACCCGCAGAGCTTATTGGAAGTATCTTACTGAATTTTCAGGGTTTGATTTATTCTCTGGGACAATATTGTGACCAAGAAGGTCATATGTATGGTAGAAGAACAAAAAGCATAGAGGATAAGTATACTCTAAGGGTTTCATTTGAAGAAGGGAGTGTAGTTCTAAGGATGTCTCCTTTTCATGAGCATTTTATATTACATCCAAGTGAAGAATTTCCAGAACAGAAATCAAAGCAGGAGAATGTGTTCCACAAGTTGCGAGAGCTGTTAGTTTCCCTACAAGATGGAGGAGAAGATTATCGATCTAGAGTTAGAAATCTCATACCAGATCATGCAGCCAGATTTACAGTTTTTAATTACCTGAATGAACTACTTCCGAAAGATGAAATTCAGGAGAGTATAATCTTTTATGATTCGACAGGGCAGACCATTACCATTGAGATGAACAGGAAAATTTTCAAAGATCGTGTTTCTCACGATTTGAGAGAAGAGATCGAGACAGATAGATTGGAAATCGAAGGCGCTATCGTAAGGTTGAAAGATGATTCACCTGATCCTGTTTTTTGGATAAAAACATTTGACAACAAGCTTTCGAAGATAAGCTTACCTAGGGAACGGAGGACTAAAGTCATCAAATTCCTAACTGAGAGAGTTCCTGTTAGACTATTTGGGGTGGGAGCAAAGAAGAAATTTGCCGAAGTCATAGAGATAGATGGAATCGAACAAAACAAAGAACTCATAATCGACAAGATTGGCGAAAATTGGTTGGAAAAGCCAATAAAAGCTGAAGTATCATTTGAGAAATATGATGATAAAGATGATTTCTGGGTAGTCAGAAATGAAGAGTTGGGAGTAGTAGGAGTAGATGATACTGTTGAAAAAGCAAGAAAGGTATTTAGAAAGGATTTATATGAGTTTTATCGATTCTACAGAGAAATTCCGAACAATGAACTAACCGAAAGAACACTGAAGATAAAAGAAAAGCTCATCCAGATTTTCGAGTCAAAAACTTGAGTGTGATCTGCATGAAAATTCGTAGAATTAGATCTGCTTTAATAGGCAAAGGTTTCGAAAGAAGCGAAGGCGGTAGCCACGAAAGATACTCCATGAGAGTAGATGGAAAGGTAGCGGTGGTCACTGTGATGAAGCATTTCAGGATTATCTCGATTGTACATACTCATACGAAGATTATTACAATTACATAAAGGAGAATTATCGTTCATGACTCTACAAGAGAGATCTAATACTTTCATGAGCAATATTCCAGCTTTTCCCAAGATGTAAGATTGTTTCATGAATTATTCTGCCACATCTAATGAGTGAATACTGGAATGTTACACGTGTAACATAGTCGAAGGTGAGACAGCAATGAGGGCGAAAGATTAATAAAGGGATCGGAAGATTGAGGAAGAGGTGATGCTATGGAAATGAGCGAAGAGGAGCTGATAGAGCTTGACAGAGAAAATATAAGAATGGAAATGCGAGCAGCAGGGCTCCCCGTTGATGAAGGGGAAGTAGAAAAATTCAGAATAGCCATGCTCAAGGCCATGGTATTGAGAACGATTGCTTCAGCCGCATTGGTCCCTGAGACAGAGGATGAGGAAAAGGCACACCTTCTTGAGGCAATCTATACCAATGCTCTAGCTTCTCTCCTCTGATTGAAATCTTCTTCCACTTTCTGCTTTACTCTTTCATAAAAGAGGTCATACGGATAGCCAAGGGTTTGGGTCTCTGGGTCGTAGTATCCTTCGATAGGAATACCTTGAGCTGCCCAATGGCTTGCAGGGTAACTGCGCACAGGAAACAATTTTCTGTCTTCAATCTCAGGGCACCGATCCAGGCTGTTCATCAGTTTTCCCTCAAGGAAAGGATCTCCTGCAGCATAGATTGCGCCGTACCATGTTCCTGTCTCGACGGACTGGAGCATGTATGAACGGGTGAATATTCTGACATTTTTGCCGAAATTGAATATGATGCGATTTGTCGCTTCAATAGATTTGCACTTGAGCAGAAGTATGAAAGCTCTGCACATAGAGCGCGGGAAGGGGTTCACGTAGTAGACCTTTTCCAGAACAGCATGACTAACCAGCAGCTGATAAGCTTCTCTGAATTCTCTGAGAGGCAGATCTCCCTTCCACTCTTTCAATTCTGTCCTGAGTTTTCCCCTCATTTCTTCCTGTTTTTCTGCTCGCAGCATCTTTTTTAGAGCTGTTCTCTGATCCTTTCTGTACTCATTTTCTTTCCGAACTATCTTCCTGAGATCGCATCCACCACGTCCCATCCAAAGGTGTATGATCAGGAGCTGGGCCACCTTGTTCAAGGAAATGTCAGCAAAGGCACCGTACCTCAAATCTGGAATATCAACATCCTCCGTGAGATGGTCAAAATCGGGATGAATGGGTGTATCCTTCCCATTTGTGAGAAAGGTGGGATTGACTACACCCAGCTTTCCTTCCTGCTCAAACAAATGGTAGTAGGAGATTATTCCACTATTCTTGAGATAGTCAAATACTCTCTTCAGTTCTTCTGTATCAGTATTCAAGAAGACTACCAGGTATTTGCGGAAAGCGCCCTCTTCAAGTGGGTAGAAGTAGAACCAGCAGCCAACTTCCTGCAGCAAAGCTCTTATGGAGTCGTAGGAGATGTCGAACATGATAAAGGCATAGATTCGGGAAACTCTATTTCTGAAAATCTTTCCCCAATCAGCAAACATCAGAGGTCCATCAAAATATTCCCTTTTTTGAAGCTTTTTCTGGAGTGTGGAGACATATTCGGCATACTTGAACCCTATGATTTCGCACAGCTCTTTATTTGTTAAATTAGGCTGGTTCCCCATGAGTTGAAGGAGCAGTTTTTCCTTCGTCGATAAGTCCCGCCGTACCATGTACTCTTTTCAAAACCGAAATATTTAAATATTATGTCTGCCTCAAAGGACATGGTGATATAAATGAGAAGCCGAAAGATCCTCATGTTGGTCGTGGCAGGGCTGCTGATGACAGGCTTTG
This sequence comes from uncultured Thermococci archaeon, assembly GCA_964516825.1. Lineage (GTDB taxonomy): Archaea > Methanobacteriota_B > Thermococci > Methanofastidiosales > SZ-28-30 > SZ-28-30. The sequence continues at coordinate 28,598 of CAZFAR010000002.1, read as the reverse complement.
TTGGGCCAGTGATAGCTCCCTGTACAGATGACTGCGAGTCTACAGGCATTCAGGAGTGTAAACTGACAGAATGGCTACAGTGGCTGAGAGATCTCTTTGTTTGGCTGCTGAGTCGTCCTGATGGACCGCCCCCAGTTCCGAACTGCCTGCTTGAGTAAGTTTTGGTGTGCTTTTTAGAGCAATTCTAGGGACATATATATGTCCCCCTTTTTTACTTCAACGTTATTTTGAGAAAGCACTATATTATATACATGGTTCACATCTCAGGCATGGAAGGGATTCCCATCACCACCATTGAAAAGAGCATTTTTCTTCCATGAGAAACCATGTCGGTGAGGAAGTGTATAATCTCTTATCGATATTTGGTTGATCCTTTATCCAAGCTTGCTATGTAGATAATCGTTAACCTCTACATAATTAATCGTTGGCCTTTACATAATTCCTCATTGTTTCACAGGCCAGATGGTTATCACTAATACTCATGTTAAGAAATCTACAGTATCCAAATCTCCCTCTTTTTTTCTCAAATTCTGGACATTCATGACATCTTGTAATCATCTTGATAGATAATTCTGTCTTAGGTAAATCTTCCTCATGACCTCTTCGTAGCTGTCCTAATTCCTCAGTAGGTTCTTTCATTTTTTCAACTGAAAGTGGAGGTCGACGTCTCGGTTCATGTAGGTTGAATAGGCTATCACGTTCTGGCAAGTACTCATCCTTAGAGATAGAGATTCCTGTTTCCTTGGTTCTTGCACATGTTCCACACAATATGTTAGCGCTCAGGCAATGCAAGTACTTCTCACAGTGAGTCTTAGGAACATCTCTTCGTCCTGTTTCAGGAATGTGATAATCTGTTAATTCGTTCCCTTGTTTTTGAGCAAGTCTCTTAATGAAGAAGACTGCGAGAGCAAGTACCGAAATCCAGAAGAGAATAGGACCCCACCCAAGGACCTGCAGAGTCTCATAGACGACTACTGCAATGAGTGCCAATATGAACATAAGTGGGAAACTAATTAATAGAATTATAGCATTGGCAATTCTACGTCCAAACGTTCTTCTAATTCTCTTATAAAACTGAAAAAAAGACTTGAACCAATTCATGAGCTCTCCCAAACACAATAAGCATTCCTCCTTTTCTCACTTTCCCAATTCAAGAGAACCACATAAATTTCTGACCACATCTTGGTCATTGTCTTACCTCTCTATTTGTATAAAGTAGTGTTTCCTTTTAATCTTTGTGGTATTTGGTATTTGTATTTGTCGTATTCCTCGTGATACTCACTGTTCTATGGCACAAGAGAATTTAGTGTAACAGCATTATCACTGTTGTTCACCATCGTTAGTTAGGGAAAGTTTTTTATACATCTTTCACCAAATGGCATCAGGAAATATACCATGCTGCAGAAAAGGACAGAGGAAGTGATAGAATGACGCTGCAAATCCCATGGGGTTTATTATTCACAACTGCTGTTGTATGCTATTTCTTGTACAGATTTCTTGAGTACTACTGGACAGAAGAATGTCAGGAATACAGACTCTTCAAATCTGAGTATAGAATATACATTAACAGAAGAAAAAGAGAAATCAAAGAGCGCAAAAGCAAGAAAGATCAAATATTTGGATTGGAAGATATACTATCTAACGAAATACTAGATTTGGAGTTAAGAAATACTTCGATAAGTAAAATTGATGACATTTTTGGCATAGGAGAAAAAACAGTACTGAGACTCTATAGTTCAGGATATAGAACCCTAAAGGACCTGGACAGCATCCGTTTTAGAAGAAGCACTATGCCTGATTACGTGGGGGATTTTAAATACGACCAGATTAACCGTTGGTATACTCAAGAGAAAAGACACAGAAAGGAGAGGATAATTGATGAAATAGGAAGAGGACTCTATTCAGGAACACAAATTGGGGAGAAAATTGAAATTTTGAAAGAAGATTATAGAATTTGCTCAGAAGAAATCGAAAGACTGTCCAGAATAATTTTTTCCTTCAATGAAGATATCCAACGCTATCACAGAGTGTCTTTTACTAATTTCTTAAGAAATAATATGGAAATTCCAATTGAAGGAATTCCCAACCTTGAATTGAGAAATACAGGGGATTTGCTGCATAGAATTCCAGTGAGGGTAACAAGGGGAGAAATAGGACAACTTCGTGAAGAGTTCAACATATTAGAGGAAGCGCATCCTGAAAGCTATGGACTTGCATTAATGTCAGATGAAGAGACTGGAAGATGTCATTTTTTTGTGATACATAGAGATGGTATATCATTTTTTCATGAGGATGCGATGAGAATAGCATATTTTTGGGAGATAAAGTGTTGCTCCAAGATTGGGAGAAAATTATTGCTAAAGTTGGAAAAAGTGGGAAAGATAGGAATAAACCTGCAGAACGACGTAGAATTGATTTATAACTGCATCAAGCTATTAAAGAGTGATTTTACCCCTTGATAGTTCTTCGCCTGTCCTCTATGTGGAGCCTTGTCGCATCTCCAATGTTTCTCGGAGCCTCTTCACACATATTTCCCTGCGAATGACAACCTTGGAGTTTGGGACAGAATACAAAATATCCACCTTCATCTTTTTCAACTACTACTGATAAGCGATGTCATTTTCTGGGATCGCCTTGAGATATTCGTATTCCTTTTCATATCCAGTTCTCATGGCTGTCAACAGGGGCCTGCTTATCTTATCCAGAAACTGCTTCAGACCATGCACATATAAGACACTAAAGCTTTCACTGGTGCAGCCAATAATGATAAGATCTGCCTTCAAACCACAAGATTTTTAAGACACGCAAAGACACACCCATCATGAGCATCAAAAGACTATACATAATTATTGTGTTCGCTATCATCATTGTAGCAGGAATAAGTATCTACTTTCTCAAGTTCTACAAGACTGTACAAGTTGGAGACACTGTCTTGATCAACTACACAATCTACCTGGATACGGGAGAGATCATTGATACAACCCTCGAGGAGGTGGCAATGGACGATGCACAGCCCAAAATCTGGTGGTTCAGGCTCAGAGCATCTTATGAACCCCTGAAAGTTGTTATAGGCGAAGGAACCCTTCCACCTGATCTTGAGATGGCGCTGATCGGAATGCGCGAGGGAGAAAGAAAGGAGGTTGCAATCCCTCCTGAAAGAGCCTATGGATCGAGAAATCCTGACAAGATCAAAGAAATCCAGTTGCTTCAGACGCTGAACAAGGAAGAAAAAGTCTCCGTTGATGAGTTCAAGCAGAGACTCCAGAAAGATCCAGTGCCAGACGAACAGTATCAATTGCAGGACCTGACAATTCTGGTGAAGGAGGTAGCAGAGGATACAGTGCGATTCGTCTATGAACTTGAAATAGGGCAGGAAATTCAACTTCTTCTGGGAAGTGCCACCGTTACTGGAGAGACTGAGACTGAGTATGAGATCACTTTGACCCCTTCTCTGGGTGATACAGTGTATTCTGCCTATTACGGACAGGGCAGAGTGATCGAGATCAGAGAAGACGCTATGCTTGTGGACTTCAATCCCCTGCTGGCAGGAGAGACAATCCACTACACAGTCTGGGTGGTACAGATAGAAAAAGCCTAGGATTCAGTGTCTGGGAAGATCTCAAGCATTATCGGGCTCTCAAACCCGCAGTCTGAACAGACGTAGGAAGATCCTGGTATGATGCCCAGGATATGGGCCTTCCTCTTCAGCCGGGGGCTTCTGCACTTCAAGCAAACAAGAATTCCTTTCTTTTTCATAGTCCCTTCTCACTTCTTCTTTATCCTGATTATGTCCCCGATGGTGAGCTCATCAGAGTGGCTTCTCCTGTGGGCAATCTCTGGTTCTTCCAGTTCTTCCAGAAGTTTGATATCAAGTACCCCTTCCAGTTTCTGGGCTAATCGAGGAGAAGGTCTCATGTGTCCTGTTTCTACTCTGTGGATCACCGATTCTTTCTCATTGATCTGTCTGGCGAGATCTTTCTGGGTCAATCCTTGCTTTTCTCTAGCTTTTCTGATGATTGAAGGATAATCCTCCTTAACATCGAGATTGGCTTTCTTGGAAGGAAGAACAGATCTCTGACTGGATGCTCTCGGTTTTTCTCTTACCTGCGTACCATGACGAGCACAATTATTACAAACAGTCAGTTTCGCTCCTTCCACAAAGATCTCTATTCCTCTCCCTTTTATTGGCCTTCCGCATATTTCGCACATCATTGTATAAGATTCTGGTGGAAACCTTATTAAACTTTTTGCTAATCAATAGCATTAACCAAAAACTTTATAAAGGGGTGCAACAATATCAGTAGATAATGCTTTTACATAAAAGGGAGGAAATTCATGTCATCTCAGGTGAGGTATGAGGATGCGGACAGGCGTGAAGCAGATCACGTCGAAACAGAAACGTACTTGAGGAATCTTCAGAGACGTATCAAGAGCCTGGAGCTGCAGAAACGCAATACAGAGACTGAACTTGTTCGGCTGGAACGTGAGAACATGGAATTGCGGAAAGAACTGGATCGCCTCAGGTCCCCTCCACTGATCACTGCAGTCGTGGAAGATGTGCTGGTGGACGGGAGAGTGGTAGTCAAGAGTTCTTCTGGTCCAAACTATGTGGTGAATGTCTCCCATTTCGTCAGTACAAGAGACATTGTAGTAGGCTGCAGGGTCGCTATGAATCAGAGAACACTCTCCATTATTGAAGTCCTCCCCTTCAGCAGAGATCGAGCAGTAACTAGCATGGAGATTGTACAGAAGCCTGATGTAACGTACAAGGATATTGGCGGACTGGAACAGCAAATTGAGGAGATCAGAGAGACAGTTGAGCTTCCATTGAAGCATCCTGAGCTTTTTGAAAGGGTGGGCATTGATCCGCCTTCAGGTATTCTTCTGTACGGTCCTCCAGGAAACGGAAAGACCCAGTTAGCAAAAGCAGTGGCTTGTGAGACAGAATCCACCTTCATCAAAGTGGTGGGATCTGAATTTGTCCGCAAATTCATTGGGGAAGGTGCGCGCATCGTCAGGGAAGTATACCAGCTCGCAAGAGAGAAGAATCCCAGCATCATTTTCATTGATGAAATCGATGCCATAGGTTCCAAGCGCTTTGATTCAGAGGTCTCAGGTGACAGAGAGGTGCACCGCACTATGATGCAGCTTTTGTCCGAAATGGATGGGTTCGATCCTAAAGGAAATGTGAAAGTGCTGGCTGCCACCAACAGACCAGATATTCTGGATCCTGCTCTCTTAAGGCCAGGCCGGTTTGATCGATTGATCGAGGTGCCCCTGCCTGGTAAGAAAGGCAGGCTGGAGATTCTGAAGATTCATACCAAGAATATGAACTTGCACAATGTGAATCTCGAAGAAATAGCAGAAGCAGCAGAAAATGCTTCAGGAGCAGACTTGAAAGCTATCTGTACAGAAGCAGGAATGTTTGCCATACGGGAAAAGAGAGATTGCATAGAAGAAGAAGATCTCATCAATGCATGTGAAAAGGTATTGGGATCTTATGAAGAGAAGGATGCTGATTCTGGATTGATCTATGGATAGTCTGTATATGCCTTGCGTTCTGATGCTCTTCAGCTTTTCTTGACACGTACCATTTCACCAATGCTCTTTATTGTTGTTCTATTGCTGCTATTATCATTTATTGTGCTTTTGATAGTCCATTGAAAAAGAGAAAAAAAGAAAAGGATATGGCGCACTGATACAATTAATCAATAGTATATAAATCTTTCGGTTCAAGATAACGCAATGAGTAATATAAATCATTCTGATGTAGCATTATTGAAAGAGAGACTCTTCCAGAAATGTATCCTGAAATTCTACTAGTGGAGGCAAAGCATTCCTGCAGCTGTCCCTGGATAAAGAGGGAGCACAGTCCTATGCTTTGTCTCCCTGGATACGAAAAACTTATATTGGATCATGCAAAAAGGATGCCAGATGATGATACCGACAGCGTCTGACTTCACAGGATGATGACAGATGGGCGGTCTGATAATCAGGTGATATCATGAAATTCGGAATTGAGTTTAGTCCTGAAAAACCTACCTACGAGCTGGCCTACTACTCCAGAGATGCCGAAGATGCAGGATTCCACCATGTATGGATAACAGACCACTACAACAACAGAAACGTCTACAGCACGATGACCGATATCGCTTACAATACGAACAGGATTCTCATCGGGTCTGCAGTAACCAATCCCTACGTGTGTAATCCAGTGTGGACTGCTACAGCGATCTTCACTATAGATGAAATCTCGGGAGAGAGAGCGATTTTCGGTATTGGAGCTGGGGACAAGATGACCCTGAATGCTATTGGAATCAAATGGGAGAAGCCTTTGATTGCAGTAAAGGAAGCAGTTGAAATTTTCAAGCAGTTGAATGATACGAAGAAATGCACATACCATGGTGCTTTCTTTGACATTCCCAATGCCAGGATCAAGAAAAAACCCTCCCACAAAATCCCGATCTACATTGGTGCACAAGGCCCAAAGATGCTTGCACTCGCTGCAGCTTTGGCAGATGGCGTTCTCGTGAATGCCTCCCATCCCAGAGATTTTTCACCTGCAGTAGAAGCGCTCAAGGAAGGTGTTCGTGAAGCAGGGAGAGACATATCTGAAATTGATGTAGCAGCGTACACGAGCTTTTCCATAGATGAGAAGCGGGACAAAGCAGTGAAAAAAGCGAGGATTGTGGCAGGAGCCATTGCAGTGGGATCGCCTGACTTCGTTCTGGAACGGCACGGCATTGAGCCTGGAACTGTGTCAGCCATGAAAGAAATGGTGGCCAAGCAGGACTTTGAGAGCATGAAAGAAGGCGGGGTACCAGACGAGGTGGTGGAAGCTTTCAGCATCGCGGGAACGCCTGAAGATTGTGTAGAGAAAATTAAAGCTCTAGAAAAGGTGGGTGTAACACAGATTGTCACAGGAATGCCTTTGGGCAAATCCAAGACTGATGCTATCAAATTGATAAAGGAGAATGTGATCCCTCACTTTTGACTATGGAATGTTTCACCTGTAAAATCACGGGAACTGTGGACAAATCATATCCCCCACGGGATGCAGTCTTTGGTAAGACATCAGGTAGATGTACATGGCACGCCTGGGATGATGATGATATATTTGTGTGTGATCATTGCAGAAAGCCACACTTTTTTGAGCAGATCTGCTGGTGCAGGAAAATTGATCGCCTGATATGCACGGAATGTGCTCCCTCTCGTACAGTGAAGGAAGCTTTTTGGTTCTGGAAGGAGTACTCTTTGGTGACCTGTCCCTACTGCGGCAAGGAGCATCCCACGCTGAATCGGCAAGAATTCGAGGGAGAACATCCCTGGCAGGCCGATCCATTTCGATGCAAACAGTTCCCCATATGGTATCCAGACGGCAGATTGATCAGAGAGGAAGATGTCAAGAAGAGAGAGAAGAAGAATATTGTCTGTCCTTCCTGCAAAGCTCGGCTCTCAATAACAAGACCAGGTACCTATAAGTGCCCTCACTGCCATCAGCTCTTTGCAGTGAGAAAAGAGTAGTCAATCGGTCTTGATCTGTTACAGGCTTCTTCAAGCTTTGGCTGAGGAGTAGGTTGTGGGTGACCCTATATTTTCAATACATCAAATATAGTATTTGACAAGAAAATGTGCAACAAGACAACGAACGAAACCGAAAGATTTATAAGATTAGTACACAGAATAAAAGCGAGGTGAGAAACATGGATTTCGAAATCGAAGAACTTGAAGAAGTAACCCCGAAGCACCCCATTTCTTGTTACATTGATGGTATCTATGTGGGGCCTGGCTTCGCATTCTTTGGTTAGAGATTTCCTTTTTTTCTTTTTTCATAAGTATGACAGATCACAGATCGTCGATACGGTACACAAAGATGGAATAGATTATGGTGGATTCACTTTGTCAGTCCTATGACCTCATCATATGCTCTGCGTGAAGCACACAAGTAGGGGTAGTAACGTTTGAGTTCTCCGCTTGTGGTGTGAGCAGATGCAATGCATCCCACGCAGAACGTAAGATACACGCATTCCTTGCACTTTTCATCTTCTTTCACTGTTATCTGTCTGAGGGCTTCGAGAGTTGCATTTCTATCCCAGAACTCCTCAAGATTCACATTTCTCACATTCCCCACACCCAATGATCTGCTACACCCCGGACAGGGGATAATGGTACCATCAGATTTGATGCCGATGAGATCTCTGGCTATGCTGCATGTCTCTGCCATGTCTCCCCTTATTGCAGTAAGAGCCTCAGGGAATTCTTCCTTGAGGTACGTAAGCAGTTCCACCCAGATATAGTAGCACTCTTCCGGAGAAATGGCCAGACCCTCAATGCCTCTCCCTGATGAGGTGACAGGCATAAATCCAAAACTCGTTAGACTGTTCTCTTTGAAGTACTGCAGTATTTCAACCACACGGTTCTTGTTGTTCTGACACAAGGAAACAGATATCTTGATTTGAAACCCTGCTTCTCTTAGCAACTGAACAGCTTTCAATGTCTTTCTTAATGCTCCCTTCTGTCCTCTGAATGTATCGTGAATGTTCTCATCTACGCTGTCAATGCTAATATTGAATCCTCTGACATTCAATGCTCTGAACTTCCTTACATGCTCTTCTGTCATCAGGGTGCCATTAGTGAATATTGAGACGGTCATGGGGGCTTTCCTGGCATGTTCCACAATCTCAAAGAGATCGGGATGCATCAGAGGCTCACCGCCAGTTATCACGATGCTATCTGCGCCCATCAAGGAGATGACATCGATAGTGGAGAGTATCTCTGCTGTTGTCAACTCGTGAGGATGCGGATCCCCTGAGTCGTTGAAGCAGTGTATGCATGAAAGATTGCACCTGTTGGTAATTTCAACCTGGGCAAACTGGAGAGGGTACTTCACCTTTATTCTCTTGACACAAGGCCCCGCATGAGGGGTCTCATTGAGGCTGATGATTCCTCTTACCTGGAGTTTTTCCAAAATCCTCTCCACCTCAAGAGTCAATGATTCAACTGGTTCGCCAGATTGCTGTGAGAGGAAGTGAATAATGTCTGCCACGCTTCTGGTGCCGGAACAGAGACTGAGCAAGTCAACAGTCGCAGGTGTGGATTTGAATTCCCTTTGTGTCGAAGTGTTCCTAATTTTCACCAGTGAACCCTGTGGAAATTTGGCTACTCCAAAATAGATATCTTCACTTAGCGCAGGATAATAAGCCATGATTAGAAAAACAGTCTTATGTTTAAATAGCTACCGGATGAGTGATCCCAAAAGGAATCAATTCCACCTGATTCAACACCTCCTTCAACACCTCCTTCCCGTACAGTATTAGCTCAACCCTGATAATCTACTATGAGAATAGTTGGTAATTCATCCTTTCTTACCGAAAGATTTATATAGTGTCGATTAGCATTAATGATGTATGACAATGAAAAGAAATATTAGTGAAGCAAAGTATGAAACAACATTCCTTCTCAGACCTGTAGATGGAGTCGGAGAAAGCATGAAAGCAGTACTCAAATGCATTTTCTGGAGGAAACCGGAGCTTTCTGAGCCTGCCATGAAGTTCCTGGAGTTCATTAAGGAAAACCAGGGGGTCGATGACAGTCAGTGGGAACATTTCTGTGCAGAAACATCTATCACCAGAGGCCAGTATGATTCTATTATCAAGAAATTGAGAGGATCAGGATTGATCTACAAGAGAGACGGCACCTGGATGCTTTCTGATGATTTCATGGAATTTCTCCAAACTGTGCTTCAGATAGCAAAGCACTGGAAGGTTGAGGGTGAGAATTGATGAGGAGGGCCCTTGCTGTAGCAATGCTCCTGTTCGTGGTAGCAGCACAGATAGAGACACAAGAGGAAAGTGCAGTCCCTCCGTACTTGGCTTACGATGACAGCATAGTAATACTGGAAGAGCATCTGGGACAGGTGCTCATTGATCTGACTCGCTCTTATCGGACAGAGCCCAACGAATGGCATGCAGCTGTGTACTTGGAGAATCCTCCAGACTACTTCCCGCTTGCACCAGACGGCAGTGTAATGCAGAGCCCCTCAATCTCCAGTTTCTTCCCTCTTGGGATGTCTGGAGGTCAATTGATATTCCTGGGGCCGAACGACCTTTACCTGGTAGTAGTATATGATTTTGAGCATGATCTCATCATTGATGCTGGAGAATGGAAGGATTTAAACGGCAACTTCATTGTTGAAGCTATTGAGTGGTTTGACGAGAATGGGAACAATATCAGGGAGTACGGTGAATGGACAGATTGGAATGGGAATGGCATTGTAGATCTGAATGAGCTGACAGATTTGAATGGGAATGGTGTATTTGATATTGGAGAGTGGCATGAAGGAAAGAACACAGATCTGAATCCTCAAAACAATCTGCCAGGAGAATTCAACGGTGCAGTAGATCCTGATGAGTGGTTAGGAATGAACAGGGATCGCTCCATTACAAAGAAGCTGGCCCTAAAGATATACAAAAAAATGTATGAACTGCCTATTCCTGTATACAAAGAGATCGACTATCAGGAGTACATCCACCCTGCGTCTCCTCCCAGAGTGTTTCAACATCCTGCCTTGAAGGCTATGACCACCCTTACAGATAATCAGAAGCTGATCCTTCTCTTAAGGCTGGAGGAGTGTGAACGCTGTGAAATCGTGGGAGATACTGCATGGTATGAGGATGAATTCGCTCGGATTGTCTTCAACTTCCAAGGGTTCTTCAGGGAAACTTTGCACACGACGTTGCCGCGATGCGAAGGATGCTACATTGCTGACATCACCCACTATGCCAAGCTGCAAATCTACATGCACGAGAAATATGATTTACTGTATGAAAACTTCTTTCTTCACACTGTGGAACGCAGAGGGCTTCCCGACAACATAGACGGTACTACCGCCTACTACTACACTGCGCTTGACGAAATGTCCAAGCTGTATCGTCAGCTCGTAAGCTTTGATCCATACTACCTGATGATCAGAAACAACAATGAGCTAGTCCTTTTTGAGACTGATTATGGAAAAGCCCTGATCGTACCCTATGATCAGAAAGAGGAAGAATACTCATTCCATATCTACAGGAGAAAGTATCCTGATGGAACAGAGAAGGATATTCGTGTGGAGCTGATCCACGTTTATCAGATTGAAACCATTGATTGTGAACAGATCATTGTAGCTCGATTGTTCATAGACGAAGACACCCACCTTTTCAATACAGATGCTCTTGATCCAGACGAGAAAATGTACACTGTTTTCTACTTCGCATGTGATGATCACTTTGAGAACAACATTATATTTCCTGAAGAATACGAGATAGGCCTTTCTGATTTCGCCATTATTGTAGAAAAGATTGAATTGGAAAACGAAAAGGTCTACCTCAAATTCGTGAGAGAGGTGGATTCTGAACTCATTGCAAGTCCTGCAGTATTCCCCTACGGAATGAGAGACTTCCAGATTGTATTTGACGAGCTGGACAGGCACAGACCCCTCGGTACATGCGACTTCTATCCAAAAAATGATCAGTATGTCCCGCGATTTGAGAAGATTCTAGTAGACATATGTATGCCTATTCGCGACTTACTGAACAATGTGGTTCTCAAGTACGAGGATTTGAAAGGCAATCCTACGGACTTGACTGCATATGAGGAGCAGCCCTGGGAAATGGCTGAATGGAACACAGAAGTGACATTAGTACAGATCAGGAAGGTAGCATACAATCCTAATGCAAGAGATTGGTCAGGATTGGGATATGAGGGAATACCTCCCTTTACAGGATACGTTCCGCCTTTAGATCCAGCTCCAGGGCTGGTACAGGTAGGTCCTGATTTGTTGCCAAATTTCCAGATTTCAGATGAGGATTTCTCTGGCACTTGCGTTCCAGGGGATACAATAATCTTCTTTCTTGAGGTCTACAATGGAGCAGGTGTTCCCGTTTCTGTACAGGTACAGGATGACATTCCTCAAGGGATGATCAATGCACAGGTTCCTCATACACCCCCGCCCCCTCTTTTTCCATTGCCTCCAGGTTCAGTAGCAGCCATCCAGGACACGAACGGGGATTTCATTATAGGGAACGCGGGAGACACAGTAATCTGGAATATCCCTGCAATACCTCCAGGATATACACTGCTCACCTACCAGGCAGACGTTCTTTCTGATGGAAGTGTCAATTTTGGAGACAGCATTACCAATGACAGCGCCATTGTCTACTATTATGAATTGGGAATGCAGAGAACTCAGACAGCACCTTCAGTTACCATATTGGTGCAGGCTGCTCAACTGATAAAAGAAGCTTTTCAGGACCCGGCATGTACAATCCCTGCTCCCACGATACTGCCAGGAAGCAGGCTGTACTACAGGCTCACTGCCTACAACACTATAGATCCTCTCTCACCAATACCCTTTACTGCTCTGGTGACTAGTATTACTGATGTAATTCCACCTCCCACCACCAACCCGCAGAATGTTGTTACTCCTGCTGGATTGGCTCCTGTCATTACTGCAAACACAGTTACCTGGCAGGGAGTAGGATCGCCAGTCGTCCCTGGAGCTTTCATACGTGGCATCTACAGTGTTTTCGTACCCATAGGGAGTGCAGGGAGAATTAACAACACTGCCGATCTCACCTATATTGTCAATTTCCCGCCATTGAGCAGTACTACTGTAACAACGACCAGCAACATTGCAGAAACCTGGATTCAAACTGCCTTGGCCCAGATCACTGAACCACTGGAGCCCTGTCTTACTATGTCAATAGAAAAGGAAGGGCCTTACGTGCAGGCTGCAGGTCCTGTGCATTACCTAATCACTGTGACTAATACCGGCTCAGGCCCTTACGGAGATGCTTTCAACATCGTCATAATTGACAAAATTCCCCAGTACACAACACTTCTTCCTTTTTCCATAACCTCTACCAACCCCTTTGTCACATGGAACACCTACGATTCAGATGGAGATGGAGCAGATGATACAATAGTGTTCAAGCTGAGCCAGTTGACAGCAGGAGACAGATTCTATCTGGATTTCGATGTAGTTGTTGAGGATGTTCCTTACAACTGCTACATGCTCAAGGTGTATACCTACGATCTGTACAAAGAAGAACAGGATCGGTACCTGGGAATGGGCGGTATTGCGAGATCAGGGGATTACAAGATCACTCCTGAAGATGTGACTGAGGTGGTGACAGACGCTGTTTTCACCCAGGTGATGAAAGGTGCGGAAAAACTGGAGAACTACTTGATAAAGATATTTGAGAGCAGATTCTACGACAACAAATTCTTCTTTGAATTTACTGATTTCAATGAAAAGGATAGATCTGCCCGTTTCCATTTGCACACCAGAGTGAAACCTGACATAGACATGAATGTTTACTGGGGCATATTGGAAGAGGTTTCCATGAGTACGGGAATTTCTCAGATCTACTCGGATGATACCTTCCTGGCTCACGTTCTCTTGAGAAATGATGGAGATGGGACTGCATCTGAAATTGCTTATGAGCTGGACGCACCAGATTTCAATCCAGTAGATGTGACCTGGGTATACAATTTGGATAAACACCTAATCCTGGAAATCGGCCCTGGAGAACAGGCAGGTCTTCTCTTCTTGATGAAAGCACCTTCAGTCTCCAAAGAAACATCATTTCCCATAAAGGTGAGGATAACCTATTCTGATGGACTGGAAACTAAAGCAGACACAAAAACTGCTTACTTGAATGTACTCCCCCAGAGAAGAGCCAATATTGATCTACAGAAAAACATAGTCGAAGGCAAGTCTGTGGTAAAAGAAACAGGAAAAGAAATAGCAGACATGCGAGTGGGTGAGGAGCGAACTATAGTGGCTTTCATCAAGAATCTGTCAGAAGAAGAAATAAAGCAGGTTCACTACATAGATCAGATACCCCAGGGACTGGAAGTCATTGAAGGGCATGCAGAATGGATGGGTACTCTAAAGCCTGGAGATGTGGTCAAAGTTACCTACAAGATCAAAGTAAAACAGATTGGCATCTATCAATTCAAGGGTAAAATCTTCTACAAGGATGAGAGGGGCCATGTATATGAGGCTGTCAGCAATACTACAGAGATAAGGGTGATAACAGAGCCAGGTCCAGCACTTCACCGTGAACTCGATTCTGATGTTGTTGCAAAGGGAGACACTTTAACAGTAGTCATCAGAGTAGAAAATGATACATCAAATCCCCTAGAACACATCCAGGTCGTAGATATTTTACCTGAGGGCTTCACAGTAGAAAAACTGGAAACCAAGGGATTGAAAGAGGAAGAAGGTACAATCAGGTACTACATCGACGAGCTGAAGCCAGAAAAGTACATCTTGTTGAAGTACACTCTAAGAGCAGGAGAGAAGGCAGGCAAGTACACATTCAAGGGAGTGAGGATAGCCTATGAGAATGGGGATGGAGTGAAGCAGGAAGTAGTAGCAGAGGATCAGACTGTAATGATTCCGGAGACTGAATCTCCCAATCTGACGATAGACTACAGTTTCAAACGGCAGGTAGATCTAGATGGAGAATACATCACTGTGATACTCACGCTCCCCAACATGGGGGGGATTTCAGCCAAAGAAATAAAGGTAAGGACAGCTCTACCTGAAGGAGCACAGCTCCTGGAAGTTTCTACTGATTATCTCCAGGAAGGAGGCGGCATTACCCTGTTCGCTGATGAAGTAGGTATTGGAGAGGAACTAGTGATAAAGTACACGATTAAAGTCCCTCATTTCAGCCAGGACAAAACCTATGAGCTGACATTCAATGCAATCTACTCCGATGATTTTGATCGCGAATATTCTGCAGAAAGAAAGGGAAAATTCGATGTCAAGGCCCAAAAACCTTATCTGAGGATCACCAAGGTGGTGGAGAAAAGCGATGTAAAGCTGAACTTCTCTGTCAAGGTTGCAGTCAACGTGATCAACGAGGGCGAAATTCCTGCAATTACCCACCTGGTCGATCCTTTGCCTGAGGGAATGGTACTCCTATCAGGAACAAATGAATGGGAAGGCAAGCTAGAGCCAGGAGAATCTGCCCAGATCCTCTACGAGATGCTGTGTACACGGGTGGGAAGCCTTCTCCTTCCTGCAGCTACTGCTACCTACGAGGACAAATGGAAAATTGTCTACACTGCAGGATCTGAGCCTGCTCTATTGAGGGTCAAGGGGATCCTGATAGAAAAGACTGCAGATATGGCTACCCTGAAAGTGGGTGAAGCAGTCGTGATCACAGTCCGGGTAACTAATACCTATGATGAAAGGGCGACCAATGTAGTCGTCAAGGACTGGGTCCCCGAGGAGTTTACTGTGCTGGAAGGCGAAACGAGCTGGAACATTGGAGTCTTGAACCCAGGAGAAGAAATAACGTTCACCTACTCGCTAAAGCCTACAGCTCAGGGAAGCTTCAACCTTGGTGCAGCCAAAGCCACCTTCATCGATGTGTATAATGATAAGCATGAATCCATGTCAGAACCTGTTTCTGTTGCAGTAGAGGAAATGAAGCCGCCAGAAGAAGAGAAAAAGATTCCAACAGAGGAAGCAAAGAAAGCAGTGGAAACAATAGCACAGAGACTGGCCAGGTCCTTTGACATTACCCTGATCTTGATCATCTTTTTGATCATGGCCATCAGCATGATGCTGGCCTTCCTTCTCATTGAAAGAAGACGGACAGAAGAGGAGACATATGCACCAGAGGAACTTCCCCCAACACCTGTAGAGGGGAAAGAAATCTGGAAAGAGGAAATCAGGAAGCCAGCTCTGCCCTCCCCTGAAGAAAAGGCAGAAGCAATGGAAGAAGTGACTCCCCTGGATGTCCTGAGAAGGAGACGGGAGACAATTGAGGAGAAGAAAGAGAAAGTGGAAAGGGTTGCAAAGGTCAGAGATGTCCATGAGCTACTGGAACCAGAAGAAACAGGAGTCAGAAAGGCTGAAGAGTTCGAATTCGGTAAAGAGTCAGAGGAATTCAGCCTTGAAAGGGAATTTGCGCCGAGGGACATCACGAAAGAGGAACTGGGCCTTGAAGATCTGTTTGAAGAGGAAAAATCAGAGAAGCCAGAGAGAACAGGATTCACAGATGTTCGAGAAATTCTCAGAGGAGTGAGAAAAGAAGAAGTAGAAAAGAGAAAGGAACCAGTATCAGAACTTCCAAAATGGGAGAAGAAAGAAGAAGAATTCGAGATACCAGATATCAAAGAGCTTCTCAAAGGATCAAGAAAGGAAGAAAAAAAGGAAGATGAAGAAGAAAAGAACAATGAAATCGATTTACTAGATGAATTCAGTCCAAGAGATGTGTTGAAGAAAAAAGAATAGACCTTCCTTCTATTTTTTGATCACTCTTCAAGCTCTTACTCAGACAGTCATTCCAGGAGATTGCTCTTCTATCTTTTTGGGAGAAAATGTCAACCTCTGCGAAGAAGGTCAAATGTTACACGTGTAGCAGTGACATGGTTGGGCGGACACTTACAGACAGAGGAAACCTTTTTATTATCTTGTACGCCTGCAATACTATGGAGTATTTCAAAACTGGAATCAAAGGATTCGACATAATTATGGATAAAGGTCTTCCAGATAAGACCGCTATCATCATGCACGGGCCTGTTGGTACAGGAATCCGTGTTTTTGCTCAGCAATTCCTTTATTCGGGACTCGTGTTGGGAGCTCATGGCATCTATTTCACTTCCGAGAGACCTGGTGAGGAAATTGTAGAAGATATGAAGTTCTATAACTGGAATGTGGACGAGTACGTGAAAAAAAAGCAGTTGATTTTTATCGATGCATATACTACCAAATATGAGAAGAGCTACTCAACAGATCTGGATATCCTCAAGGAATTGGTGTGGGATGTTGGTCCTTCAAATCAGTTGAGAATGGTTCTTACCAAGTACCTGGAGAGATTTGCCAGCAGCCATGTAGCCCAGATACGAGTCATTATTGATTCCTTATCCTCTTTAATGCGTACAGAAAATCCTGAGGATGTGGTTGACCTCTTCGAAATCATTCAGATAGCAGCTCGCAGGTATGGAGGAATCTATTTCTTCATATTGGATAGGGGGGTGCATGAGGAGCGCCTGGTTAACACTCTTCTGTACCTGGCAGATGGCATCTTTGAGTTCTCCACGAGGGAGAGAGGCTCCGAACTTGAACATACGATGCGAATTCAGAAACTGCGAAACATGATCTTCTCTACCAAGTTGATCCCATACATTATCAGCGAAGAAGGACTCGTGGTGGAAACAACTGAAAGAATCATCTAATGCCTCCATCATAGAAGCATTTATGGCAGCAGTGATTCAATTGTGGGTTCATCAAAAGACTTACCAGCCCCATTTATCTGGATGTTCTGAATACCATTACTGAAGAGGAGCCACAGACACTGCCGGATGTTACACGTGTAACAGTCAAGGAGGAGAAAGGTTCATAAAAGAAGAAGATCAGCTAGTCGCAATGGATATAATCATCGCAGGTGGTGGCATTGTCGGATGCTACACCGGGCAGCTGCTCAGAAGGAAGGGGTTCAACCCCATCATATTTGAGGAGCATCCAGAAGTTGGAAAGCCAGTTCAGTGCGCAGGTCTCATTGGAAAGGAAACTGTGGAGACATCAAAGCTCCCTTTTCCTGAAGAGGTGATACTACGGCGGATCGATGGGGCTCGATTCTTTTTGGGAAATGATTCGTTTGAGATTGAGAGAGCAAGAGCTGCATACGTCTTGGATAGAGCCAGGTTAGACAAATTACTTTCAAGGGGGCTAGATATACGTACAGGGGAGAGAGTCATTGAATTCGAAGAACATGATACTATTGAAGTGGTAACAGAAAGGGGGACATATTGGTGTGATCTTCTTTTGGGCTGTGATGGACCTTTTTCTGTAATACGGAAAATGGGAGCTTTTGCACTGAAGGCCAAATTTTACCCTGGAGCTCAGTATATCGTTCAAACAGCTCCTGAGGATGATTTTCTGGAACTTCATGTGCATCCGCCCTTTTTCTTTTGGTCAATACCAGAGACAGAGGAAACCATGCGCATCGGATTCCTGGGTGCAGACCCTGTCCACGAACTGGAAAGGTTCATTGAACGGAAAGAAATCAAAGGCAGAATTCTTGATAAACAGGCAGGTGTCATCTCATTGGGGTACGGGAGTATTGCCAGAAGGAGGGTGGCCCTGCTAGGGGATGCAGCGTGTCAGATAAAGCCGTTAACAGGTGGAGGAATCTTCTTTGGCATGAAGGCTGCAGAAATCGCTGTTGAGCACTTGGATGATCTTTCTGCCTACGAGAATGAATGGAGAGAGAAATTTGGGAGAGAGATCAGGGCAGGGCTGCGGCTGCGAAGAATCTATGAAGGATTGAATGAGAAGAATCTTGAGAGAGTTTTCAGAATCTTCAAGGAGAATACTGATATCATTGAGGACATAGCAGACTTTGAGAGGCACACTTCCCTATTGAATGAATTTCTGAGAAATTCTTTCCTGTTGAAGCTGGTTGGTTCTGCTTTGAAGGAGTTTCTCACCTCTGAATAGTACGTAGAAGAAATGAGAGGCACAGTGATACATGTCTTTTCACAGGTCACAAGGATTCTTTCAGATGCACGTAATCGGGTAAGCGGTGGATAACTCTGGATAAGCGGTGGATAAACTGCCAGCTTTTCAGCCACAACTCATTCTGTGCTGGATTCTCTGTGTCTGCGACCGTCTTTTCTAACTGCTGCTACAATCCCTTATCCCTTATGGTCAGAGATAACCTATGAGGAAATGTTTTTATACGGGTGAGTGCACAGGGGTGCATGCTGAAGTTTTCGAATGAACAGCTTTTGGAGCTTCATCAAGAAGGGCTGACTGATAGACAAATTGCTGACACACTTGGCGTGACGCAGGCTGCTGTGAACTATCGTCGTCAAAAGATGGGATTGAAAAATAACTACATGAAGAAGAGCTTTTCTGATGATGAATTGCGGAACTTGTACAATCAGGGGTCAGTTGATCGGGAAATCGGTGAAGCACTGGGGGCTACGCAGGCTGCTGTGAACTACAGAAGGCAGAGATTGGCACTAAAGACCAATTATATTCGTGAGAAAGCCTTTCTCGATCTATTTAAGAAAGGTCTGTCTGCCGAAGAGATTGCCCAGAAGCTGGATGCTCCACTTCCTGCAGTTCAGCGCATGATGGAGAAATACGAATTAGTTTTGGAAAAAGCAGTGGCAGAGGCCGAGATATAAGAAACGTGATCATCAATTCACCAATTACTCATTTTTCTTTACCATATATGGATTCTTCAAACCCATCAAAAATTGACCGAAAAGCTTATAAAGGATAATTGTTAAAAGTGTTAAAGCATGCAAAGGTGGAATGTTAAGGAAAGTGATATTTTCCTTGGCATGAACATACCGGACAAGAAGAGGTAAAACATGAAAAATATAACATTCAAGAACATACCAGATAATCTCTACTTCAAGGTTGTAGAGTGGAAAGGAAAGCTGCGCTGCGCCACATGGCAGGATTTCCTGGAAAAGGTGATTTTTGTTCTCGAGGAATCTGAAGACAGTATGATCGTAGAGCAAGCCTCTGGACGAGCATGATGTCGAAGGACTGGAAAAGCCTCAGGATCACTTCACCAATTCTTGCCGACCTATCTGCAGCTTTCTTACATTTTGACTGCAGCTTCAGACTAGGAATTGTTACACGTGTAACATCTCTGGGAACAGATCTCATTCGTTTCAAATAAAGCTACTATTCAAATAAGAACTTTGGTTGAGTGCTGAATGCTGTGAAAGGCTGCTCTCAAAAGATATCTTAACAATTTAGTTACTATTATAGTAGTAAATTACAAAAAGAGCATTTATACAAAATATTTCTGAGCCCATTTTTGCCTTTAATCAACCAAAAAGTTTAAATACAGGTAATTATCTAGTTGTTAGAGTTAATGAAAAGCTCAAAATAACAAAGAAGATCATCAGTAAACATGTCTGATGGTTTGAAAGAATTTTGAGGAAAGGAGGTATCTCTGTGACGAAAAGAATTCGAACTGCATTGAAAGTGGAAAAAAATGCAGAAAAGAAACAGATGAAATTGATACGTGATGCTGGAGACAAAACAGTGTCAGGAATGAGGACAAAAAGATGCCAGGACAAGGAGGTGCATTGAAATGGTGACTAGAAAGTTCTTCTCTTATATTTTCTGTGCAATTCTGTGTCTTTCTCTGCTGGGACTTCCCATAATGTCGACTCCGCAGCCTCCGAGCTGGACTGGAAAAACGGGGACGCAGTATCTAAAGCTTGTTTCTTCTCCCTATACTATTGAAAACATCCGTGGGTATGACAGGGTCAAGATGGAAGGGTTTTACACAAGGGGACTTCCAGGTGCTCCCGAACTGCCTCAGAAGACGTACGATGTAGAGCTGTCCATTGATGCACAGCTGGAGACTGTACAAATGGAGATTCTTTCTGCAACTTCTGAGATACTTCCAGGCGAGTATGAGATTGCACCAGCCCCTCTGCCAGCTACAGGATCACTTTCATCTTCTGATGGTGGAACCATAGTCCAGGGAAAGAATACTGCAATCTACGGAAAGGATGAATTCTATCCATCAACTCCAGTGGAGATATCACGGGTATATCAGGAGAGAAACAGAAAAGTGGTGAGAATACAGTTTACACCACTGCAGTACAATCCTGTTACTAAGAAATTGCAGCTCACTCGTGAGGTGAGAATCGGGATTTCATGGAATAAGGGACTCTCCATGGCACTAGGAGCTCCTCCTCCAGGCTGGACAGGATATGCTATCATCACGACAAACGCTATTTTAAGTGGAAGTTCAAGCCTGGGCAGTTTTGTGACCTATTTGCAGGCGAGAGGGTTTACTGTGACTATAATAACAGAAACTCAGTACGGTCCACCTACAGGGCAGCAGAGGGCGATAAACATTCGGAGCTGGCTGGCTTCAAACTACGTCAGTCTGCAGCTTCAGTATGCTCTCCTGATTGGAGACCCTGACCCAGATGATCCTGCAAATGCAGGCGATAGTTTCGGGGATGTTCCAATGATGATGTGCTGGCCTAATCCTGGAAGTGCTGCAGATCAAACCCCTACTGACTACTTCTACTCTGATCTGACAGGGAACTGGGATTCAGATGGTGATGGTTTCTATGGAGAGTTCGGACAGGATGCTGTGGATTTTGGACCAGAAGTGTACGTAGGAAGGGTACCTGTCTATGGGTCAGACTACGCTACCCTGGATAGTATTCTAAACAAATTCATCAACTACAATGGTGCAAACCAGAGCATCATGCTTCCAATGGCAATCTCAAACTACCAGGATGAGCACAATCAGGGCAATTCATGTTCTGATGGCGATATCAGGACTGATGGGTTGGATCTTCCCCAGTATGTTATTGTGAACATAGCAGGCCCCAATGGGTGGTCTGACTACGTGATGTACGAACGTTCAGGCTTCACAGGCAGAGGTCATGATCCTGTCCCTGTGACTGCTTATGGATATGATGGACCCCTCACCAACGCAAATGTTGTTGGCCAGTGGTCAAATGACTATGGCATTGTCTTCTGGTGGGGTCATGGGAATCAAACTGGCGCATACAGAAAGTACTGGGGAGATGCAGCAGATGATGGTGATAACGTTGTAGAAGATTGGTTTTGCGGGGCATCAGGTGATGAACTGTCTACACCTGCTTTCTTCACTTCCGGTGATACGGGAGCTGTGATTGATGCTGATACCTTTGCCTACCTTTGTTCATGTCTGAATGGATATCCTGAGAACCCAAACAATCTGGGATATGCACTGCTCAAGAGAGGTGCTATCTGTACGGTGAGTGCATCGCGGATAAGCTGGTATGCAGTGGCTACCTGGTCGAACTGGGGAATAATTGACAATGCAGGTATCGGGTACGAGTATGCAGATCATCTGGTCAACAGCGGAGAATCTGCAGGAAAAGCGTTGTATGACGGCAAGAATGCTCTGGCCAATCCCTGGGGATGGGTGGGATGGATGAACCTTTTTGACTTCAACCTGTATGGTGATCCTTCTCTCACGCTCGCGGCTCCTGTAATACCTTCAGCTCTGGTATCATCGATTTCAGCTGCTCCTCCAACAGTGAGTTCAGGACAGCAGATAACAGTGACGATGAATGTTCAGAATACTGGGGGGACACAGGCTAACGGTGTCACTCCATCAGCATTGACAGTGAATACTGCAGGAACAGCTTCTGCTGCTCTGGTTTCTGGACCAATACCTGCTTCTGCAAATATTCCAGCAGCTGGTTCACAGAACTACATCTGGGTGTATACAGCAAATTCAGGAGCAAGCAACGGGACACTGAGTTTTACCGGAAATGCTTCAGGTATAGATTCAGGAACAGGTACTCCTGTCTCGTCTCCAGTAACGACCTCGAATACAGTAACAGTTCAGGGTGTCTGTACAGTACCTAGTTTGCTGTCTCCTGCAAACAACAGCACAGTCTCGAGCCAGCCTGTAGCCTTCTCATGGATTGGTACAGCAGCATCATACACTCTGCAGGTATCTGATTCCGGGTACTTCAATACTGCAAATACTTTCACCTACCCAGGAATAGTTGCGACAGCCTATGTGCTACCTCAGAACCTTCCAAGTGGTACGTGGTACTGGAGAGTCAGATCTGAAGGAGCCTGCAGTGGTCAGTATTCTGCAATTTGGAGGTTCACAATCCAGGGAGGATCAGGAGCAAACCTGACTCTTTCCTACGCCAAGCAGGGAAGCGTCATAATCCTGACAGCTTACCTTACCAATTCTGCTGGAAGACCATTGTCAGGGTGCAACATTGCATTCTATCAGGATAATATCTACCTGACCTCAGTGACTACAAACAGATATGGTTATGCCACACTGCGGATCACACCAGTACGAGGGCCACACTCCGCCTATGCAGTCTACAGGGGAAGCCCATATAACACAGGAGCTACATCAAATACTGTCTTCTACATTGTTTGATTCTTTTTCCTTTTTTTATCTATTTCATTTTCTATTCATTTTTCATTTCTTATACACTCTATACCTCAGAAATACCTTCTTTCAATGAAGCAACTATCATAATAGTAGTAAAGTAAAAAGCAACTACTATAATAGTAGGAAAACAAAAAACAAATCTGCTAAAATCTTTCTTCATATGTATGGAAAACCTACAAAATAGCTTTCTTAAGCGAAAAGTATATAAAGGAATAGGAACATAAGATTTAAAAGCTTCAATTGGGCTTGCAGTCCAAAAGAGGTTAAAAGATCAGTTCTCTGATCATCAGGGATCAACTCATATAACAGGAGGAAAGAGATATGGCACAAAGGAAAAAAGGTATGGCGCTGACTTTAGGAATACTCTTACTGGGAAGTCTATTCATTCTCAATATCAACGAGGTACAGGCACAGTTCACTATCTCTGGAACAGTCTACGAAGATACCAACATGAACGGAGTGCAGGATGTTGGAGAACCCCCTCTTACTGGGGCTGATGTCTTTCTCAATTATCCAGTAGGTCCATCAACTGTCACTCTAGTCGGATTCTACAATTTTCTGAATGTCCAAGACGGATACCACTGCATCATCGTGAGGATGCCTGGTTACAAGGTGTACACACGAAATGTCACTGTCATGGGAGCGAATGTGACAGTGAACTTCGGCTTGATTCCCTTTGAGTCTGTAACAGGAAGAGTCATAAAAGCAGACGGGACACCCATCGTTGGCGCTCACATAGAAGCGTACACACCAGGAGCAGGTCCTCCAGCCGTGCCAGTGGGTACAGCTCTGACAGATCTTTATGGTAATTACGTTCTGACAAAAATTCCACCAGGGACCTATGACATCCTGTGCACAAAGGTAGAATTTCTTGACCAGTGGAGGTTCAATGTAAGGGTGGATGGAAGGAACTTTGGCGGCAGTCTGTACAACTGGCATACTACAGAATACATCAATTTCACAGGAGTCAGCTACGACTATGGGAGAATTTCAGGTTTCGTTCTGGATGCAGTGTTAGCTCCGATAGTAGGAGCTCTGGTACAGGTACCAGGTCTTGGCCTCAGTACAATAACGACTGCAAATGGATCATATCTCATAGAGGGCATACCTGCTGGATGGTACTACGTAACAGCAAGAATGAACGGTTACGAGATAGGTGTCCAGTTCGTCTGCGTTTCACCAGGAAGTGCGGGAGCTACGATGCTGAATCCCTTTGAGCTCATCCAACCCCAGCTCCCACCGAGCTACATTCACGGCACTGTTACAGATGGAACCAGGGCAATCGAGAATGCTGTAGTCGAAATTCCTGGAGCAGGGTATGAGTGGTGGATAATGGTAGGAGGAATGCCTGTTCCTCCAACAGTACCGGGTCCCTTGTTTACAGACAAGGCTGGCTACTACATATTCGCTAACTACGATGATCCTTTTGGAACCTACGATCCTCATCCTGTGCTGACACCAGGGCAGAATTCTGAGAAATATTACGTAGTCGTCAGAAATGAGGCAGGGTATGTTCCTGACGAATGGGACAACCACCACAAGACCAATGCACGCATCGTGCATGTAGTTCAAGGACGTGAATCAAGGGCAGACTTCATGCTTGAGGAGAACTATGACTACAAGTTTGGAAGGGTGGTCAATACAGATGGCATTGGAATTCAGGGTGCAACCGTATATGTTCCGAACTCTGCTATAACAACAACTACAGACACACATGGTTACTTCGTACTCAAGCTTCCTTCAGAAACATATTCTGAGAACTGTCTCATGGACATACGGGCTGACGAGATCAGTTACTGCGGACTCTTCGATGATTTCCAGGTCAACGTCGTTGATCCATTACCACAACCAGAGTCAGAACAGCCGAGAAGGATGTACAAAGCGAAGTTCGTCATAGTAGCTCACAAGCCTGATTACTGGAAGACCATGGAGTACTACATACCTGTACCTGGAGGACCAGGTCTTGGAATTCCACCAGGTTCTGAATATCCTGACGACCCCTGTGATGTGTGTGTCAACTATCTGAGACTCGTTCCACACACAGGAATACTCAAGGGACAGGTTCTCACTAACACTGGGGCACCAGTCACATTAGGATTTGTCTTCGTCGCTGGAAGAGAGGTTCCTCTCGACAGCAATGGATGGTATGAGACGCATGAAGTCCCTGTGGGGAGTTACGATGCAGCAGCAATAGATATCTTGAGGACTATACTTCAAACGTCTAGAGGAATTGCAGTCCAGTGGGATCTTGTGACCATAAGAAATATTGTATTGCCTTCTACACCGCCGGGGCTTTTCGTGACTGGCTTTGTGTATTCCAACAGAGTACGGCAGAGTGGTGGTAACATCATTGATGACACACCTTATGTTCCAGGATCTGCATATGGAGGACAGTTCGACCCAGGAGAGGGCATCAAGGACGTGCTGGTGGAAACCTCATACGGTGGATTCTCAGCATACACGGATACCTACGGATTCTACATAATCCAGAACATATCCTTGCCCCCGCTGATCTTCACGACCACATTGGGTGCTCAAAAGTCTGGGTACATAAGTGCTGCGAATCCAGATGTAGCTCCATTAGCTGTCATGAACTTCGTACCAGGAGCACCAGGAACATCAGGAGCAACAGTATTTCCCATGTCAAGGTTCAGAGGAGCTCTCAAGGGAAGAGTAGTGAATGAAGACGGATATGATGTTTCAGGAGCACAGGTGAGTATCTATCTGCCTATCGAGACTATAGACGAAACAGATACGAATGGGTTCTACATATTCGCTGATGTAGAATACGGGAGTTACATTCTGAAGATATGTGGAGGCGGAGAATGTGGCATAGATTACTGGACCACGTTCACTCTGGAGAGTAACCCAGGCCATGGGAAACCAGTGACTGTGAATCAACCCTTGAGTACTGCTGACAACGTTGTTCGCTACAAGAAGAAAGGACGGGTAGATGGTTATGTCCAGGATTCATTGGGGTCGCCCCTTGAAGATGCAGCAGTAGAGGTTTCAGGAAAGCACGTAGCTACGACAGACACGATGGGCTACTACACGATCCTGAATGTACCTACAGGAACTCACACAGGTTCTGCGTACAGATACGGCTACGGGAGAAGACTTTATCAGGATACTCACCAGACGATAAATCTGGGGTCCTGGTGGCTCTGGGGTGTTCCGTTCAGAGCAAACTGGACTGGTGTATTTGGATTGTACGCACTTGTGGGACCTCCGATTACAGGGAGTATATCAGGATATGTGACTCTGGAACTCACTGACGGTTTCTGCGATGCAAAAGTATGGCTGAATCCTGCGGGAAACATCACCTACACTGATAGCGAGGGATACTACTTGTTCGTGGATATCTTTTCACAGAGCCTTTACGTCCATGCTACAAGAAATGTAGGATCAAACTCCTATGAGACAGCTACACGAGGTCCGCTCTTGGTCATTGCTGGTGTTGAAACAAAGGCACCTACCATGAATCTGAAAAGGTGCACGAGCACGATTTCAGGACAGGTTCAAGACATATTTGGTGTTCCTTTGAGCGGAGTGCAGGTTACAATATCTGATATGCATTCAACAGGGATAGAGCATTCTCTGTATGGCAGGAATCTCTCAGATTACACTACTACTACGAATGCGACCGGCAACTTTGAGTTCGTCAAGGTTCCATTTTCAGATGCCCAGATAGTGGGAGGCTCCACATGGGCATGGACACTGGTATTCTTCAAAACAGGATATGCTGTTACAGTAGCCAACGCAGTAGTGGAGTGCACAAACCCAACCTCTCTAGGCATTATTGTAATGGATCCTCTCTGTACAATAGCAGGTGCAGTAACACTAGACTCTGGATGTGCTGCAGCATCTATCAGTGCAACGCAGATATTTGGAGGAGATGAAGGCTCGTCAACCTTTGGATGGGTTTCATCTCAGACTGCCACAAATGTCACGGGTAACTACAGGATAGAACATCTGCATCCAGGTATGTACCACGTAACAGGGACGTCTACAGGATGCACACTCGCTCATGAGCCATACGTTGGAGCCAATGCAGTACCATGCAACTACAGGATGACAACTGAAAACGTGGACTTCGAATTCCAGGCGCCCCCACCCGGAGTAGAAGGAGACTTCTCGTTGTCGGTAAGCCCGCCAAACAAGCAGATAGCAGCAGGAGGAGGAAGTGCTCAGTATACGGTAACTGTCCAGGCTCTCAATGGATTTACAGGAACAATAAACCTCGCAGTATCAGGACATCCTACAGGAAATGGTGAATCAGCACCAACATTCAACCCATCAACACTATCACTGACTACAACTCAGACTACGGCTACATCAACTCTTACCGTGTATGCTACCCAGAATACTCCCATGGGATACTATACTCTGACTGTCTCTGCTGCAGGAGGAGCAAAATCTCACTACGTTGTGGTAACACTGTATGTAGCAGGAGATTTCTCACTATCTGTAGACCCCTCAAGTTACAGTCTGGTTCAAGGAGGTACAGCAATCTACAATATTAATGTAGGATCTATCAATGGATTCTCATATCCGGTAACGCTCTCAGTAACAGGACTGCCTTCAGGTGCGACAGCAAACTTCTCAGTGAACCCAGTTGTACCAGCAGGGGCATCTGTCTTGACGGTGAACACAGCAGTCACTACTCCAGTTGGCTCGTATCCCCTGGTCATATCAGGTACAGGTCACGGAATCACCCATACAAAGAATGTAACTCTGGTTGTCAACGCTCTGCTTAGCGCGACACAGGGAGGCGGAAAATCGCAAGATGGCGGCAAATCCCAAGGCGGAGCGCTGATGGGTGTCGTGGGCGAGCTTGCCAGACAGGCTATCAAAGATGCGTCAGCATTGAAGTACCAGGTGGAGGAAATCATCAACTCACAAGAGGTTCCAGAGGATATACTGGAGCGCTTTGAACTGGCAAATTCATATCTCCTCAAGGCGAAGGCCCTGTTTGACGACAGAGAATATACAGACGCAGTCTACTGGGCCCTGAAAGCAATTGAGATATACAAGAGTATACTTGAAGATCTTCAATAGATTTATTTTTTTCTATTTTTGTATTTTACTCTTTTTTTGTTTATATCGCAGTATTGCGTTTGATTTATGATTTTTAACGCTAATAATCTTTTCACATTCAGCGTAATAATTCTCCTCCACTGTGAAATCTGCGTAAAGTTTACCTTTTAAGAAGCCCGGCAAATCACACTTTTCCAGCAGCACTGGCAGAACTTTCACTTTTTTTCTTTCTATTTCTTGATTCATTGCAATATCGAGTTCTTTTCTTACCCACTCTGAATTTACTGAGCTTCTCGATATAATTGCAATGACATACTCTGCTCTATCTATTCCTTCTCTGATCTTTTCAATGAGTGAATCACCTATTCTTATTTCCTCAGTGTCTATCCAGAGGGGCACTCCTGCCATTTTCAGCGTCTTTGATAGTCTTTGCGCAAAATCTCTATCCTGGTGGCTGTATGAAATGAATACCTCGGGATAGAGTGGCCTCTGCGTCTGCAGTCTATGAAAGAAGTCTTTTGCAGCTTCATCGGCTTTGGGACAAAATTCATGATCCGTCTTTGAGGATGATAACATAGGCTCTTC
>CAZFAR010000001.1:29685-33350 GCA_964516825.1 uncultured Thermococci archaeon | reverse complement strand
CCATGGCATCGATATTGTCTACATACACATGAGGAGTCCACAATCCAAGCTTGCCTGAATAGCGTACCAAGGCAGCTATAATGCCTAATTCGTTGTACTCTCGCACTGAACCCGGGCCATAGGATGCCAGGAAAATTCCGCCCAGTGTCCTACCGGGCACAATGGGTACAATGTCCAGTTCCGGGGGCACAAGCGGGCTTATCAGTTCAATCTCTGCTAACTGTATTGTTTGTACTGCGTAGCCATGGAGTTCCCAGGGTGCAGGTGGATACCTTTCCTCGGGCACAATTTCCCTCTTAGCTTCATGTGGAACGATGCTGCGCTCTTGACTACTCTCCTTCAGATACTGAGCTTTCATCACGCGGATCACCAGCCGATTCTGTGTGTCAAAGCGCTTGGTCTATGGGCATACATGTTGCAGCGACTCTCACAGAAAACTGCACTTTGTGTTGCTAATTTCGAAATTCTTGGGACATCTTCCTCGTTATTTTTTTCTTTCATCTCTGAAAGAATTTCTGAGGAATCTAGTCCGAAAACTTCATTGTCTACTCTCATGAAGTTTTCCAATTCATACTCGGTCTCTACCCTCATTTTCTTCACCTCCACAAATAGTGAAATTTCACTAAAACTGTGCATTAAAGGACAGAACTCCGTATCTCTGCCCATCTCCCAAGACCACCTTATCCCTCTCTCATACAGACCACCACGCGTTACTTGTATATTTCACGATACTCCTGTATATTTCTCAACTTCTGAGTTTAAAAACTTTTCGATATTGGAATTTTCGTAAGACAGATATTGAATCTGCATTCACAGCATGTTCAATTCGATACTACTACTCTCAGTAGAATATAAAATGGATTCAGCCTTTTAAACTCCAGGACCCCTCTTACAAATTTTCTCTTCATTCCTCGACAATCTTGATGCTCAAACCTCATACCTCCCTTGTTTCCACAATCACGACAATTTTCAAAAATCTCACCTTGACATATGTAAATATTCAATCCGAAAGATTTATATACCAAATTTTTGACCTCTAAACAAAAAGCGACTCATAGGAAGGGAAAAACCATGTTCAACCCAATCTATGCTGTAGCATACGTGATAGACCTGGTGTACAACATCATAAAATCAGTGATCAACGTGTCTGTACAGTGCCTAACAGGGAACATCGATCCTGTTGTCATGGAAGTGCCCACCATTCTGAAAAGGGAGATATCTCAGGTGATCCTGGGCAATTCCATTACCTTGACTCCAGGTACCCTGACTATAGACATCGACAGCGAGAGACAAGTACTAATTGTGGCAGTGATTTCTCCACGCAGTCCAGAGGATGTCATACCCTTTGAGCCCTTCATCAAAAGGATGCTGGAGGGATAGAAATGGATGTATTCCAGTTTGCTCTGTATTTTCTACTGTTTTCTCTGGGTGTTTCAATCGTGACTGGCATCCGTGTTTCTGCCCGTCGTGGACTGTATAACTCTTTAGTAGGAGTCAGCATTGTAATCATTGCTCTGGCAGCTGCACTGACTGTCATTGGCGAAATCTACTCTGTACAGTTCTCCAGAGATATTGCATTGTACCTGCTCGCATTAGCTACCATGGGTACTCTCCTAATCAGCAAGATCATCAAAGGGGAGGGGATCTGATGGATTTGAGATTGATTCAAGCAGTACTACTGCTCATTGCAGGCATCTTCATTCTGATAGCATCAGTAGGACTGTGGCGATTTGGACCGCGCAAGAACGTTGTTTACGCACGAATGCACGTAGGAGGGATCATCGACCATGCATGCATCCTCACCATGCTGGTGCTGTGGCAGCCTTTTACATTTCTGGTAGCAGTTGCCTACTTCATATTGACACCAGTGGCCACCCATTCAATTGCAAATGCGTTGTACGATGAGGAGGTGAGGAAATGATTCCTGGATACATGCTCATGGGATACATCTTCATGTTTTGCGCACTCTTCGGTTCTGTCCTTGCTCTGATCCAGAAGAATCTGATGAAAGCAGTGATTCTGATCGGGTTAGAAGGGTTAGCAGTAGCGTTCTTATTCCAGATGCTGAGAGCTCCTGACGTGGGAATTACCCAGGCTATACTGGGTGCAGCTTTGCTTCCCGGTATCTTTGCTATCACTATCTACAAGACAAGGAGGGAGGAAGAATGAGTTTGGAATCATTGTTTCAGCCCATGTGTTTTCTGACTGCAGCCGCTCTGGTCGTTATCGGTCTGTATGCTGTGATCTTCATGGACAACCTGCTCAAGAAAATCATTGGTGTCACCTTGATTTCAGATGGTGTGAATCTGGTACTGATCACGCAAGGATTCAACAAAGCAGTAGCCATTATCTCTCCTGAACTGGCTGAGAAAGGGGTATCAAGCGGAGCATTTGAAGGACTCAAAGAGTATCCAGAATTTGCAGCACAGGCAGCCTTCCCACTGCCTTCTGCTCTGGTGCTCACCAGCATCGTCATTTCAGTGTCTATCTTTGCCATCATGCTTGCACTTGCCATCAGACTGTACCAGCAGTACGGATCATTGAGCTGTTCTAAAATCTTCAAGGAGGTGGAAGAATGAATGTAGAGAGCCTTCTTTCTGCCCTACAGAGTCTTTTCCCACCTGCTTTCCTGGTGATATTTCCTCTGGTTGCAGCCATCTGTCTCAACTTCCTGCACAGGAGAGACAGAGCAGTGAAAGGCTTTGCCATCCTGTCCGTCATTGTCATACTGCTGCTTCCCTGGATAACCAAGTACGGTCCCTACCTGTTCGGAGGTCATCCTTACGTAGATAATGTCGAAGGTACCAGCATCTTGCTCTCCAAATTGAATCTGGCCATTGTCTACAACTTCGGTGCAGTCCAGAAAGTCTTCATTGCCTTACTAGCTCTTCTAGCTTCAGCAGCCATCATAGACCACTTCACTGAAAGAGCATCTGGTGTTTACGCAGCCATGATCATGCTGGGCATTGCATCCACATCTGCTGTCATCATGGCAGATGACGTGTTCAACATCTTCGTCTTCCTCGAGATATTGACTATTTCACAGGCAGCTTTGGTCATTGCTGTGGGTACTATACAGGCTTACAAGACTGCTCTCAAGTACCTGATACTGGGAGGAGTAGCAGGTTCCTGTATATTACTGGGAATATCTCTGCTTCTAGGGAAGTACGGAATGCTCAACATGTCTGATCTGCACGATGTCATCACTCTAGAAGCTCAAGCAGGCTTGTCTCAGACACTGATCATAGCCTGTGCACTGATCTTTACAGGCTGGCTCTTTGAGTCAGGCTTGGTACCATTCCACATCATCAAATCAGATATCTACAGCAAGGCACGCCCCTCTGTAGGTGCTTTCATGCAGACCCAGACCAAATTCGTCCTGGTGGCTTTATGGGTGATCATTCTGAGGCTTTTCTACGGAATACCGACCCTCAATGCATTGGTACTCGGTGTGGCCATATTGTCCATGATATTCGGTGTGATAATGGCATTGAAGCAGACTGACTTCACTCGCCTTCTGGCTTACGTAGCAGTGGCTCAGGCAGGACTGGTAGGTGTGGGTTTGGGACTTGCCACCCAAGCGTCAGTATCTGCATCTATTTTCCATGCTGTCAACGATGCCATGGCAATGGCTATCCTGTTTCTATCTGCATCCATTGTCCTGC
>CAZFAR010000001.1:3725-29585 GCA_964516825.1 uncultured Thermococci archaeon | reverse complement strand
GTCAACGATGCCATGGCAATGGCTATCCTGTTTCTATCTGCATCCATTGTCCTGCACATCACGAAAACCACACACATGTACAGAATGGGTGGTCTCCTCTGGAAGATGGGATTGGTCCCGCTTTGGACTATGGCGGGAATCTTTGCAGTGAGCGGAATGCCCCCCTTCAATACGTATCAGAGCGAATTCAGAATCATATCTGCGGCCTCTGAAGCAGGATACCCGGAGATTTCAGTGCTCATCATTCTGACCAGTATTGCCACTTTGGTGGCTTTGGTGAAAGGATTTTACGCAGTCTACCTGAGAGAAGGTCAGGACTACCTTCAGGAAATAGAAATGACGAAGGTATCCTACCCGGAAAGAGCAGAGTACGTAATGACAGTTCTAATAGGCATCTGCCTGGGCATCGGATTCTATCCGCAGAGTGTACTTCAGTACGTCACAGACTTTGTGAGAAGCTTAGGGGTGATCTGATGTACGAGAAATTCTTTGAGAAGTTGAAGCAGGGAGAAGATATTGCGGGAGCCTTTACTGCAGACTTCCAAATGGTCCTAATGATCTCTCTGGGCGTCTTACTGTTTTTCAGGTACTTCACAACGCAAAGGCTGAGTCTGGTAGCTGCCTTCATCGCGCTCCTCCTGGTGATCAAGGGGCTGCCTCTGGTCTTCAAGGTCTCTAGAGAACACTCAGATACCTTTGATTCCATGCTGTTCTACTTTGCCTTGACCCTGGGTCTTGTCATATTGCTACTGGGAGGGATCTAGATGAAGTTTGAAGAAGGAAACCAGTTCAGGAACCTGGCAGCTCTGGCAGCTTTCCTCATCTTTTCAGGAACAGTGCTGTACACGTTCTACAAGCTGGAGGTCATACCTGGCATATCCTACATCTACAGTTTGCTCGCACCAAATATTGCTCCAAATGCAGTGGGTACTATCGTGTTTGACTGGCGAGGGTACGACACATTAGGTGAGACACTGATTCTGATCACAGCTGTCATCACTGTGGGAGTGGTCTTTGGAAGAGGAGCCTACATTGAGGAAGAGAAAGCAGAACTCAAGCATGTGACACCCACTCCAGTGCAGTCAGTGTTCGGAGTTCCCGTCATCCTGATGATGATGTGCTTCGGCCTTCTCCTCATTTTTGGAGGACATCTGACGCCTGGAGGAGGGTTCCAGGGAGGTTCCGTCCTTGCTACTGCCTTCTTCATTTCCATTGTTATTTACGGAATAAGAAAGAACCCATTCCACTACGGGCATGACTTTCTTATTGGCATGGAAACGCTGGGCGCACTGATGTTTCTGCTTCTGGGAATTGCAGGCGTGGTAGTGTCAGGATTCTACCTGTACAATGTGGGTTCCAACATCTGGGGTAGTGGATTTCTGCAACTCTTAAAGTATGCAGATCCTACCAATGCAGGCATTCTACCGTACCTGAATGTGGCAGTAGGACTGGAAGTCTTCGGAAGTCTGAGTGTTGCAGCTGTCTTTCTGGC
Source organism: uncultured Thermococci archaeon (assembly GCA_964516825.1). Lineage (GTDB taxonomy): Archaea > Methanobacteriota_B > Thermococci > Methanofastidiosales > SZ-28-30 > SZ-28-30. The sequence goes on along the minus strand of CAZFAR010000001.1, from coordinate 28,093 downwards.
GGAGGCGAGGGAGCATGATTAACTTCATTGGTGCGGTGGCAGCCTCTTTCATTTTCGGCATCATCATTGGATCCCGAATAAGGAGGCTATCCTTTGTGGTCTACGTGATTCTGTTCATCGTGGCTCTGGCAGTGTCATTCTTTGTGGGCGACTACCCGTTCTACGGCTTCACTTTTGGAAGTGAGACTATTCCCGTGAACACAGTGTTTATCACCTCCTTTTTGGGACTGATTTTCGGATCAGCACTCCTGGGAGGTGGTAGGCCATGAGAGGCTTGATCAGCATTGCTATCAGAGGCTCCTGGAAGAACTTGAAGCGCATCCTCTTTCACTCAGAGAGAGTAACCAGTATGGAGATGCGCCACAGAATCCTGGGAGGACAGGTAACACTGCCCAGAACTGTGAACGATAGTATGTGCATAGGATGCGGTGCCTGCTCCAGAATCTGCCCCACAAAGGCTATCACAATGGTAGACATAGAACCTGTTGACCTGACAGAGAAGTACACCAAGAAAAAGAAACCAGTGCTCAATTTAGAAGAGTGCTGTTTCTGTTTCCGCTGTCACGACAACTGTCCCATATTCAGAAGGTATAATAGACCTGCAGCCATTCACCCCCGACATGTGGGTGAGTACTACGAGGATATTTCAAAACTCCTAGGAGGTGGCTAGAATGCTCAAGGAAATCTCACGAAAAAATGCTGTCCATGTGATGCTTGTATACTCAGGAGGATGCAACGGATGCGATATCGAAGTCGTAAACTGCGTTCTCTCACCGTACTATGATATTGAACAGTACAAAGTCATGCTGACCTGGAATCCCCGGGAAGCAGACATCTTGCTCGTGACAGGCCCTGTTCTGAAAAGGATCGAGCCTGCACTGAAAGCGATCTACGAAGCTATTCCAGAACCCAAGCTAGTGGCTGCTGTGGGTTCCTGCGCTATCAACGGGAACGTCTTCTTCAATCTAGGAGGGGATTTAGGACCCTCAGAAGAGATCGCAGGCCCCCTGGCGAAGGTGCTTCCAGTGGCTGCGAACGTACCGGGGTGCCCCCCACGACCTGAAGACATCATCGCAACTGCTGCTCTTGCAATTCCCATACTGGCAGGAATGGAGGTGTGACTATGGAAAAGGATAGAGGAGAAGCAGACGTTGAAATTCCTGTAGGGCTGGTGCATCCTGCCCTTCTGGAACCGTATCGACCTCGGTTCTTTCTCCAGGACGAGATAGTGACAGACTGCGAGATCACTCTGGATGCACAACACAGAGGCATTGAAAGGCTCATGGAAGGAATTCCTGTGGACAAGTGCAACATCATCACAGAGAGAATCTGTGGAATCTGTTCCTGTGTCCATTTGTGGAATTCTGTCAGGGTAGTAGAAAAAGGCTTGAATATCGAAGTCCCAGAACGGGCCCAGTACATGCGAGTGATCATCAACGAACTGGAGCGGTTAACCTCCCACCTGATCTTCTTCGGACATGCTCTGGACATCATTGGCCATGAAACTCTGGGAATGAGAGCATTCATAGCCCGAGAGCCCTTCATGATCCTCTTGGGTGAATTATCAGGGAACAGAGTGCACTACGCCTGCCCCATCATTGGAGGGATCAGGCCGCGCTGCAACCCCACAGAAGAGATGAGTGAGAAAGCTCTGAAGATGCTGAGGCCTGCAGCAGAGTACGTGAAAGACTATGCAGACAGAATCCTCCAGGATGCCATGATCATGTCAAGGATAGACGGTATTGGCATTCTCACCAAGGAAGAAGCTATCAAGTACCATGCAGTAGGTCCAACAGCACGCGCATCAGGAGTTGAGAAGGACTGGAGAACAGATATTGCTGACTACAAGCACTTCGACTGGAACGTCATTGTCTTGGACGAAGGTGATGTCAAAGCCAGAGTAGTTGCTAGAGTCCTGGAATGTCTTGAAATTCTGAAGATCCTGGAACAGGGCTTTACCAACCTACCTGAAGGAGAAATAAGGAACAAAGACTGGAAACTCGGAAAGATGCCTGTCACTACCTGCTACCATGAAGCTCCCCGAGGAGAGCTGTACGACTCCTACGGGCTGGATGAAAAAGGGAATGTCAGACACTACAAGAACAGGACGCCTACTCTGACCAATCTGGGTGCTATGGAAGTGGCCTGCCTGGGCGAACACTTGACAGATGCAGTGCTGACCATTGCTTCAGGTGATCCATGTCTGTGCTGTACAAACAGGTGATACAATGGATGTCATCAATTTCATAATCTCAACAGTGGTTCTGGCAGTAATTGCTCTCTTTTTTGGTCCTGTCTTTCTGGGAATTGAAAGAAAAATACAGGCCAGAATCCAGCAGCGTATCGGTCCTCCCATTCTAACACCAGGTACCTGGTCAGTCCTCAAGTTCTGGTACAAGAAGCCTTTCAAGCCCAACTCACCCATGCCTCGACTGTATCATGGACTGCTTCCTGCAACAATGGCTGCCATACTCTCCATTCTGTGGCTTACAAACCGCGAATGGTGGGGAATCATGTCATTGGCAACACTGGTAGCCATCGTAGGCATTATGAAGGCTGAGGAGATCATGTACGTGATCATGGGAGCTCTTTCACGGTCTATTCTGTCAGTGTCCATGCCCTACGGTGATCTGGCAAGAGGCGCACTCGTCAAAGGGAAGATCAGACGATTTCTGGAGGGACAGAGTGCAGTCAGGTTCATAAAGCACATCACTATTGCATCATTTCCAATCTACATCGCAATTTTCATTCCTGCAGTGATTGCAGAGTCAATCTACATAGAGGACATTGTAAACCATCAGGGAGACTTTCTGAATTTGGATCCAATTCTATTCTCCATTCCAGGATTCATCGGAGCTGTGGTCTACTTCGTCGGATACGTTGCCCAGTTGAATGACTACCCCTTTACAATAGCCAAGGCAAAGGGAGATCTGATTGAAGGAGCCCCCCTGGAATATGGTGCCCATGCCAGAGGAAACTACTACTTGCTGCGCGGTCTCTGGATGTTCACTCTGTCCAGCCTCTTCGTCACTCTGTTCCTTGGTATACCGCCTCTCATTGACTTTACCTCCATGCTCGGCATATCACAACTGGTCATGCATGTCTTATTGACCTTTGTACTTCCTGTTCTGGTATCAGTGTTATCAGCATTCGGTCCTATACTGACTTTTAAACAGTTATACCCCATATCCTTCGGGTTCACTGCTATCGGTGTCTTTGGCATTCTCCTTTCTCTGTAGGTGATATCATGTGTAAATTCATATTGCCAGCCAAAAAAGTGCAAAACCTGGGCGGATACATCGTGGAAAACAACTTCAATTTTCCATTCAGGGACTTGATCGTGGGAAATCACTCCGACGAGAACATCAAACTACCCGTTCCCATCTATACGATGGAAGAAGTGGAAAAAATCAAAGAACTGGGTGTCATCGTTTACGAAATGCAGGAGGGCGAGTCTCTCGCGGAAGCACTGAAGAAAGTGAAAGACAAGGTGGGAAAAGAACCAGAGAGAAAGCATTACTGGTAAATTCTTCTCTTTTTTTCCTTTTTTTTCTGATCATGGTTATAAGAATTCAGTTACTGGCTGTCTGCATTGATTTCTTGGTGCAGTGATTCCTGCAAATGATTTTGTTACACGTGTAACATTTTATGAGCTGTATTTTTGACCCAGTACTGGTGACATGCTTTTACGCACTTTCCACAGACGTCACCCTCCAACCCTAACCTTACGATAAATCTTCTGCATTGCTCCCTATAATTTCTGAGAACATCCTTTTTCCTCAGAATGGAACATATTTTCAAGCATTCTTCACAATCATCACAGTAATTACCCATTCTCCTTCCCAAAGGTAGTGAAAGTGGACACACCACAGAGGCAAATCGGACAGCACATCCCCTCTCTCTCGTGACAATTAGCTCATTTTTCCCTCTCCACCCCAGCCCGGACAACTCAGCTGCCACTCTCTGGGAAACTGTCAGGCTGTAGTAATCTTCCACCCGATCGATACGAGAAGCTTTCCCTTCAAGTGTTGCAGGAATTGGAGTTCCGTCTACTAACTCTGCAATGAAGTATGCTGCAGTGTTCAAAATCCTGTTCAATTCATGGTATTCTCGAGCATATACATTCCATGCTTCGTAGTCTGTTTTGCCATTCCTTCTTGTATTTATGGATTCCATAGCCTCATAAGAGTGAAAGATTCCCAAAACAATTACAGATTCTCCTGTTCCGAACTCCTTCAATCTTTTCTTTTGGACTGGCATCAAATGATCGTATACTTCCTGATAGGAGGCCACGCCCAGAATACCTTCTTTTCCCTTTCTAAGTTCTGAAAATGTATTTCTGATTTCCTCTATATTCATTTTTCTACCCTGTAAATTTCAAATACAACCGGACTGTTCGGATCAGGGCAGCAGACTCTGCACCTCCCCTCTTCTTCCCAGGGAATTCTGCCTCCAAACCGAAGAGCAGTGGCAAAAGGCAGAATCACCAAATATGCCCAGTTGCACATTCCTGAAGGAGTCTTTTCACCAAACTGAAAGGTATCACCCTTCTTGAACCCGAAAGGACATTCACCTTTCTCCAGAATATCAACTACCTTGGCTTCAATCATGGCTGCACCTTTTCTCAATGAGCCTCCTGGATAGAAGTTCTCCCAGATAGGATAGATCTTCTGTAGGTAAGTAACTGGAGGCAGATTTATCGTAGAATAAAGAAAATCGAGGGGGAAATTCCTCTGTCTTTCTCCATAGAACGAGAGTAATAGGTATTAGAGGCAGAGCAGGGATCTGGAAAGAGATGTCCCCGAAAGAACGGCTTCTACCCTGGAAATACTGACAGCATCTTTCAAAGTCTTCTATTCTTTCACCAAACACATCCAGAAGAGGGTTGATAGCTAGCTGCTGAAACGCTCTGAAAAAGGCAGAGCCGCCAGGCAGCTTATCAAAGGGGATGAGCTCTTCAGTGAGAGGAGTCTCTGTGCTCCGAGCATAATCTGTCAAAATCCAATACAGGGGTTCAAGACCCAATACCCGGGTTTCTTTCAATTCATCGTACACTGCACCATCTTCCTTGATACAGTACTTGAGAAAACAGATTTTATCAGAAAACCCAAGTCTGTTTTTCAAAGAAAGAATATGAGTACTGCATCGTTCCCAGGTCCATAATTTAGATGCCATGAGACAAAGAGATCAAGACTATATAAAAGACTTTTGACACTGAATATCTCCCATTTGTTACACGTGTATATAACATGCATTATCTTGGTTTGAAAATCGAAATCCTATCAGTAATCTTTTTAAAAGCAGTACTAGAGACTGGTGTATGAAAGAAATTCTCTCCATTATAGGATTATACTTTGTCATGGAATTGGGAGACAAGACCATGCTCTCCTCACTAGCGTTAGCTGCCAAATACAATCCATGGATGGTCTTTGTGGGAGCTCTCATTGGATTGGGACTCGTAACTGGATTGAGCGTCACGGTAGGTCAAACACTGAGTCAGCATCTGTCAGAAGAAGTAATTCAGAAATTGTCAGGCATCATCTTTCTGGTTGTAGGAATTCTCATCCTCTTGGGAAAACTATGACATTCTTTTCCTTTGACATGAAGGCCAGAAGATACATGTACCTCCACATGATGTACGCAGTTCTCATTATTTCATCGCCTTTGTTCCCTGTCTACCTTTTCAGGCTGAACTTCACTTTAGTTGAAGTAGGCCTATTATTCTCTTTGGCAGGGCTGGCAGAAGTCATATTCACCTATGGAGCAGGCAGAATTCTGGACAGAATCCCCTGCAACTACGGACTGGCCTTCATTGATCTCTTCGGAGGCATAGCCAGCATAGTCTATGGATTTTCACGGAACTACTACCATATCATCACAGGAAAGCTTCTGGACAAAGTAGGGTGGGTATTCAATCCCTCTTATACAGTGTATGAGAATGAAGCTTACAGAGAAGATTACGGGACCATTTACCAGTACCATTTAATGACACCCGAGATCGTTCAGTTGATCGCCTTTCCCCTCCTCGGATTTTTATTAACCTATACATTCAACTCTGTTGCAGCATACCGATCTTTCTTTGTCCTCCTGGGCTGTGCAAACTTCTTTGTCATTCTCTACATTCTGAAGATCCTCCCCAGAGTAGAGCCTTCTGTTTCTCTAGAAAGGAGATTTGAGCTCTCAGTTCCCAGGAAATTGTATGCAGTAGTCATTGCAGAAGTTGTCATTTGCTTTGGAGAAGCAGTAGGATCAAAGTTCATCCTAGTCTACTACATTCTCTATAATTTGCACGGAACCTTTTTCACAGTTACCCTGGTGGAAGCAGTCGTGTCTCTTGCCATAATCCTCACCATACTCCTTTCTCTGAAGAGAAAGCCAGAAACTGTAAGAGCAGCCCAGTATGGCATTTTCTTCATGATGGTATACGCTGTACTCATGTCCTGGGCTCCTTCAGTCTGGATAATCTTTGCAGCCTATTTTCTGGTTTCTATAGGCAATTCTCTGTGGTTTCCGCGCCATCGTACCCTCTTGATGCAGTTCATTCCTGAGGAGAGAAGGGGTCAAATTCTGGGCACTGTATCCTCATTGATAAAATTGGTGTCCATTGCAGGCCCTCTCTGTGCTTCCTTTCTGGCTGTTAAGATCTATGTTCTAGCACCCTTTATCGTTGAGCTTGTCACCCTAGTAGCTGTTTTTTTCATATATCGGTGGATTGGGAAAGCTTTGAAGCCTGAACACTCTTGAATTAAGAAGCTGTAAGGATTTCAGAGAAATTTTTTGGTTTCAGAATATTCGCTGACTCTTTCAATTAAAGAATGATTATTATATCTCTTTGTTTATATCCATCTATCTTTTTCATATTAAAAGGAGAGATTTTGCTGGGATGACTGATTTTCTTCTTTTGGGGTTTCATCAAAAGTTTTATATAGAGCATTTGAATACTATAATTGATGCTGCATCCTGTAAAAGAGGTACTCAGAGAGAGATCAACTGCAAACCGTGAGTCATTACAGAACATAATTGAGCACATGAAGAAGAGTGAATCTACAGGCTGCATAGCATTGCACATGCCTGAGGGAGAATATGTTGTAGCATTCCTAGAGGGAACCTTGGTTACTGTTACAGGTCCCTTGTCTTCAACATTAGAGATACTCCTCGGGAGAGCTGAACATGGGGAGATTTCTGCTTTTACTGTGGAGAAAAAGATCTTTAGCGACTACATAGGGTACCTGGAGAAGAGAACACCTTACACAGGCAATGGGATGCCCCTGAATAGTCTGCTCGTAGAACTGGTGAACAAGAAGCACACAGGCACAATCGAAGTAATGGATGGCGCTGGGGAGGGGCTCATATTCCTGACCAACGGGATCCCAGAAATGGCATTTTACTCTGATGGGGGAATGAATCTGGCAAGTACAGAAGCCTTGGAGAGCATCATGAAGATGGCAGAAGAGGCTAACCCCCAGATTACTGTGTTTTCTGCGGTAAAATCCGAATCTCTGAGAGGAAGTGTACCTATAGCTGATATGAAGATGAGAGGATTCTTGTTCAATGCTCTGAAATCTCACATAGAGGGGAAAATGGGGGAGAAGGGTGTCTCTTTCTTTACCAGGATGATTGGCCGATTGCGGTATTTTGATCTGATCATGTATCCTCTGGAGGAGTTCTTGCGAGCTGCAGAGATTGCACAGAACATTCTGGGATACACAGATTTTGAATTGGGAAAGATGATCTATCCTGACCTCAAGAAATCTGTTCTGGGGCGGGTGACATTCCTCATGGAGGACACGAGTACTCCCTTCAGGTTAGCAAGAATCCTGCAAGCTGCATGGGGAGTATCGGTAAACTATGGAGTGCGATGGGTTGAAGAAGATGCTGAAGGGAGGGTGATATTCAGAGTTAGAAATGATGGAGACAAATGCGAACGAATACGAGGGATTCTGACAGGCGCTATAGAGACCATAGGATATGATTGCACAGTAAGAGAGACTGAATGTGAGAAAAGAGGAGGCAGATTCTGCGAGTTTGTCATAGAATGGGACCCGGAAAAGCGCAAAGGATAAGATTCTATATAAGAGGGACACTCTATTCTATGACCACAGTCAACATCTTTTGATGTTACACGTGTAACGTTTTTTCACTCTTTCACTGCTACTTTCTTATCGATGCTCAGCATTCAGCAAATCATTCGTTAACAAGTGATTGATCACCAATTCTGCCGCGTCTCCCGAATACTCCCCTGTTCTCTTGATACTCTTAGAAATGTAGCTCAAAGAAAGGGATGATCTCTTCCTTATCTGCAGCGCACTATTAATGATCTTTTCACAGGAATTGAGATCTCCTGCTACAGTTTTCTGTTACACGTGTATATAACATTCATGAGGAATTCAGTTCTCCATGTTCTGTGGTAGATTGCGAAGACACCTCAGTGCATTATTGTTAAGAGTTTTAGTCTCTCCAATCACTAGCCGATCTCAATGTGTTCGCCAGTCACCATATAGTAGATTTTCTCTGCCATCTTGCAGGCATGATCAGCACATCTTTCCAGATAGCGGGCAATCATCAGGTAGTGCGCACACTGGGTAATAGTCTTAGGGTCCTCTGTCATGTAGGTGATGCACTCCCTGAATATACTGTTCTGGAATGCATCAACAGTATCATCCCGTTCATCAAAGTCCTCAAACAAAGCAATATTCTCTGTATCAAATGCTTCAAGTGCATCCTCAATCATTCCGCAGACAGTCTCTGCCATGTACGGAATGCTCACGAGCTTGGAAATGTGTGGTTTTCCAGAAAGCTCCAGTACAGATTTGGATATATCCTTTCCGTATAATCCAACCCTCGTCAAATAGGTAATCATTTTGAGAATGCATGCAATAGTTCTCATGTCCTTGGCCATGGGAAGGTAAAGCGTTGCCAGATGGAGTGCCTTTATCTCAATTTCACGGTCCACGTTCTCTATTTCTTCCTTTTTTGAGATTGTCTCTTCAGCCAATTCTGTGTCCTGCTTTTTAAGTGCAGCAATGGATTCCTTCAGCATGTCTCGCGCCAGCTTTCCCATATTCTGCACATCTTCCTTGAGCTCATCCAGTTCGCTATGGAATTTTTTGACCATACAATCACCCAAATCGTCCTGTTATATATTTTTCAGTCAGTTCTTGTCTTGGTTTTTCAAATATTTGTACAGTCTCACCAAACTCAATCAGCTTTCCTAGATACATGAATCCAGTATAATCAGAAATTCGCGCAGCCTGCTGCATGTTGTGAGTGACAATCATCACAGTATATTTCTTCTTGAGATCATTCATCAGATCCTCAATCTTCCCAGTAGCAATAGGATCCAGAGCAGAGGTGGGTTCGTCCATCAAGATGACTTCAGGTTCTACAGCCAATGCTCTGGCAATGCACAGGCGCTGCTGCTGACCGCCTGATAGTCCAATTGCAGACTGGTCCAGCCGATCCTCCACTTCATTCCATAAGGCTGCCAATTTGAGACTTCTCTCAACGATTTCATCTAGTTCTTGTCTCTCACGGACACCATGAACTGCCGGTCCGTAGGCTACATTGTCGTACACAGACATGGGGAATGGATTTGGTTTCTGAAATATCATGCCAATTCTCTTTCTGATCTCGATGACATCTGCATCTGGTTCGTAAATGTTCTTTCCCTTGTAGAAGACCTTTCCCTCGATTCTGCAGCCTTCAATAATATCATTCATGCGGTTAAAAACACGAATAAGGGTAGACTTACCACATCCTGATGGCCCAATGAGTGCAGTTACTCTATTCTTTTCTACTTGCATGGTAATGTCAGTGAGGGCATGGTTATTTCCATACCACAGGTTTACGGTTTCTGTCTCGATGATATACTCGCACATTCTACCACCTCATTCTTTGGTAACGAAGCCGTATCACCGTGGCTATTGCGTAGATGAGGAGAACTAGAATTAGCAGAACGAAGGCAGTCCCGTATGCATTGTGGATGGAATCCGGAACGGTGGTAGTCAATACGAAAAGATGGTTGGGTAGTGCCATCACAGGCTCCAGGGGAGAATGGGGCAGGAACCTTTGGCTAAATACTGCTGCAGTAAACATGATGGGAGCTGTTTCTCCTGCTGCCCTGCCAATGCTCAGGATGACCCCTGTGATGATTCCAGGAGTTGAAGGAGGCAGTACAACCCTTCTAATAGTCTGCCATTTGGTAGCTCCCACTGCCAGACTGGCCTCCCTGAGGGACTGGGGAACACTTTTTATAGCCTCCTCTGTAGTCCTGACAATAGTAGGCAATACCATGAATGCCAAAGTCAAAATTCCTGCCAGAAGTGAAATACCAAAACGGAGATAGAGGACCAGGAAAGCAAATCCGAACAGTCCAAATACAATAGAGGGGGTACCGTTCAGATTGTCGATGCCTGTCCTGATCAGTCTGGTTATTTTCCCTTCTCTGGCGTACTCAGAGAGATAGATGCCCGCACCCACTCCTGGAGGAACTGCAACCAAAATGGCTCCACCTACCAGGTACAGCGTGCCAATGATGGCTGGAAAGATTCCTCCCTCCCTTCCCAAGTCTCTGGGGGGCTGGGTCAGAAACTCCCACGATATGTTGGGAATTCCGTGTGCAGCAATGTAGTACAGAATGACACCCAGCATGAAAAGGACTACGATAACAGATGCTGTAACCGATGTTAGAGCAATCTTCTGGTACTGTTTTGCAGAGATTTTTCGCATAACGTACCAGGCAAAGACCAGTATTGTGGCCACTCCAACAGTGATTTTGAGGCCAGCTGCAATATACATCAGCCAAAGTATAACCAAGAACAGAAGTGCATACATTGAAATCTTTATTCTATCCTTTATCTTCCTGGAAATTTCAAATTCTGGCTTTTTCTTTGATTTGAACTTCTCACTTAACTTCATTAAAACGATGGCTGCAGTACTGTTAACTAGGAGTACGATGATGAACAGAACGATGGCCAGAGCAAACAGCACATGGTAGTGATCACTCCCAATGGCCACTTCTCCCATTTCAATTCCCAGTGTACCTGTAATAGTCCTGACAGAAGAGAACACATTAGTAATGGGAGAAGGGATGAGAGCTGCATTCCCCGTGACCATCATGACTGCCATGGTCTCCCCGATAGCTCTCCCCATACCCAGGATAACAGCAGCAGTGATCCCAGATAACGCAGACGGCACAACGACCCTGGAAATAGTCTGCCATTTGGTGGCCCCAACTGCCAAAGAAGCTTCCTTGTACTCTCCTGGTACAGAACTGATAGCATCTTCTGATACACTGACAATTGTGGGCAGAGCCATGATACCTAACAGAATAGAACCTGCTAACCATGATTCTCCGGTAGGTCTGTCAAAGGTTACCCGCAGCCAGTCTGTCAATACTATCAAACCGAAAAACCCGTACACAACTGAGGGGATTCCTGACAGCAATTCTACAGCAAACTTGAAGGTTGCCCTAATCCTTGGAGGGGCGATCTCTGAAATGAAGATGGCTGAACCAATGCCCAGGGGGATAGAAAAAACCATGGCTCCAAGGGTGACCAGGAGTGTTCCGACAATCAGAGGATATGCTCCATAAGAAGGAGGTTCACCCACAGGATTCCACTTTCTCCCTGTCAAAAATTCTGTTAAACCAATTTTCTGAAAAGCAGGCAATCCTTCTTCAAATAAATACAGAATTATGAAAAAAACGATAACAACAGCAATAGATGCACTCAAAAACAGCAGATTCTTGATACTCTTGTCTACGAGTGTACGACTCCTCACAGATGTTTCTGTAAATCCACTGGATCTATTTTCCTTCTTTTGCACGCCACCAGCCTCTGCATCCCTTGATGCAATGGACTCTTAAACCTTTCGAAAAGAAAGAGATCAGGAGAACAGTCAATTCTAGACAGGCACGAACCCTTCCTCTTCAACAATTGATTGTCCTTCAGCACTCAATACAAAGTCGATAAAATCTCTGATAAGTCCAGTAGGTTCGCCTTTGACCAGAAAGTACAGGCTTCTGGAAATGGGATACAATCCATTCTGTATATTGGCTACAGTGGGCTCAATCTCATTCCCATTCACTTTGATCTTCACTACCTTCACTGTCTCATCGATGTATCCCAGCCCCACATACCCTATGGCACCGGGAGTCTGGGCTACTGTCTGCTTTACAGCTCCGTTAGAGTTCTTCTCCAGCATGGTGTTTAGAAAGTCCTCTTTATTCATCACATGTTCCCAGAAGAACTCTCTCGTCCCAGATGCACTGTCTCTTCCAATGACGACAATCTCCATGTTCTCACCTCCCAGCTGACCCCAGTTGGTGTATGTACCATCATAGATCCCTTTGACTTCTTCAACACTCAGGCTGGAAACACTGTTTGAAGGATGTACGATCAGCGCAATGCCATCTCTAGCTATTAAAATGGCCTTCAAATTTGGATACTCAATAATTTCAGCATCTTTCAGATCTCTGGATGCCATGCCGATGTCCGCTGTTCCTTCGCCTGCTGATTTCACCCCAACGCTGGAACCACCACCGCTCACCATTATGTTCACATTACTGTGCATATCCATGTATCTTTCTGCTGTTTTCTGTGCAACAGGCAGAACAGTAGTAGATCCCGTTATGGAAAGGGTTTGAATTTCATCGTCGGACAACCCCATACATCCACTGGCAATGATTACAATCACAGCGACTACGGTTAGAATTGCCATCTTCTTTTGCTTCATTGTGTATCACCTGATCTTCTGGTTGTTCATCTCATATATATCTTTCCGACATAGACTAAGGTGGGTTTGAATGCTTCTTAAATCTCGGATTTCTTGTAGCTTCTCAACCAACTTTCCATCCAAACGCAGACTTACGGTTTCAGACATTACATCACAGTACATTGATGAGAGTGCTCCTATTTCAATGTATCGCAAAGCATAGAATTAACCAGTAGGAATTCTCTATCCAAATTAATGAGTTAAAAAGAAGAGAAAAAAGAGCTGTGTAGTTAACATCGGAGGGGTCGTTACTGTTACACGTGTAACACATCATGAAAAGAGCAGAGCCTACGAAAAGGTTTTATTCCACAGGGGAATGGTCAAGCATGTGCAAGTGGTGCAAGAAGCACGGAGCTGGTGGAAAGTGGTACCTGAATGCCAGAAACTACACTGATGAATTGGCAAGAGAGATTGGGGCAGAAGAGTACTTGACTGTCCTTTGGAGAAATTTTGAGAGAGTGTACGTTCAAAAGCACTTCGGCATGTCAGCAAAAGGGTTAAGATATGAGCTGCAGTTACCCTTAATTGGAAAATTCTTGAGGCGGTTCATAGAGTACAAGATTCACAAGGAGAAGAACCTGAATGCCAGAGATGGAGACGGGCATTTCGGCCAGGTTATCCCATTAGAGGAGGCCAGACTAATTCTGCAGATGGCAGGTGACAACCAAGGAGGAATTGCCAGGGTGAAATGTGTGTGCAGGAAGATGAACAGGAACATTGATGAGTACAACTGTCTGGGATTTGGAGTTTTGGCTGAGGTTGCCACCAAGATACCGCGATTCATCCCGGATACAGGTGCTGTCAAACTGGATACAGATCAGGCTTCAACCTTCGTGGAGGAGATGGATGCGAGAGGTAGGGTGCACACTATATGGTTTGAACCTGTCCCTTTCATTGGAGGATTATGCTCCTGTGACTATCCATCGTGCACTGGATTGAGGATGAGGAGGGATTTTGACCTGAATGTAGTGTACAAAGCAGAATACGTGGCCATGGTAGACTACGATCTGTGCGTGGGATGCAGAACCTGTGTTGCGCGCTGTCAATTTGGGGCCCTGAATTTCTCTGATTCTCTTGGAAAGGCCTACATCAGCCAGTCCAGATGTTTTGGATGTGGATTGTGCAGAAATGTGTGTCCAGAAAATGCAATAAGACTCATTCCTAGGGAAGAACTTCCTGGGCTGAGGGGTGATTACTAGTGGATATTTCAATAGACCATGAAAAGTGCACACAGCCTGAGAAATGTGGTCGATGCCTCAAGGTGTGCTCTCCCCAGATTTTTGCTCTTCATCCTCTGGAGAAAAATGCAGTAGCACCTGAAAAGTGGGTCGTTGATCCTGTATGGGTGAGCTTTTGTATACAGTGCAATCTCTGCGTCAGAGAATGTCCTGAGCATGCTATAACTGTGAAGTGATTATCTCAGTTGTTCTTTCAGTTATTCGCTCGTGGTCAGATCAAAGAAGCGGTATTTTCTGGTGAGCAATTTGAGCAATATCAGGGCTACTCCTGCGTTTAGAATCAAGACTATAAACAATCCACCATATACCTCCTCCATCATGAGAAATACGATGAGAAAAAGGGAGGGACTCAACACCACGACAGCAGATATCATGGAGATGAATCCAGGAATCATCTGATTGTTGGTTTGTGGTGGGTAATACAGAGTAGATAAATTGGAGAGTGCTGCCATGATCACGCTCAAGAGGGGGATACCAATAAGACTGAATCCGATCAAAACCATTCTCATTCTGCTCTCAGGAAACAAAAAGAAGCTAATTATAAGAAAAGAATATGAGAGCATTGTTGAAAAAAATACAGGAACAGCAATTTCTGATAGAACAATCCTTAAATTGGAATCTGGTATCAATTTAATGATTTCAATTCTTCTCAGATCCTCTCTGAAATCCCAGCGGATGTATCCTGTGGTGATGAAGACCAGAAAGAAAAGGAAGAACATGACACTGAAAGCTTCAAGTTCCTGCTCACGGATGAACATTATGACAAAGAGGAATATGGCCATGAAGATGGTGGGAAGGAGTGTCCTGATATCTCTGAGCATTCCTGTGAAATTCTTCCAGACCAAAACAGTAGCCCCTCTCCCGAAAGAGGAGATCTTGAACATTCTCTTGATGAAGGATTCAGATACAACGACTTCCTGTCTTCTCAGTTTCTCGACAGATCTCCAGATCTCTCTGCTGGTGGCTTCAGAAGCTTCATAGAAGTGGGCCTCTACTGACAGAATTCCCCAGGTCGTTGCAACGCACAAAATGGTTAGGAATATGATCTCGAGACCAATGTTTATGGTGAATTTCCAGGCGACTGCCACATCAGAGGCTGCAGCCATAGGGTACATCAGATTTCTTATTACAGAAGAGTTCAAAGCTTTCGCAGCAGCTTCTGTCAAGGGGAGCCCCTCATTCACGTACTGGTACGTACATGCAGCAATAATTCCTAGAAAGATCATGAACAGGACAACGAGTATCCTGCGATTGCGAGATCGTTTCAATTCTGAAAGATGAGAACTTATCAAGGATATGAGATCTCCCAGATTGGATGCGAATATCATAATCAAGGAGATTGCAATCCACAGAAAGAGAATTCTGGGCCAGAAAGAGATTCTGTAGAATGTTGAAAAGACAAAGAGCACAAAAGCAGCCATTAGAAAATACTGCAAGGCTAATTTGAGATAATTCGTGGTCAGCCGGTTCAAGAGAATTAATTTCCTTTTCAAGGGAGATGGAAAGAGAAAATCAATCTCAGAGAGGGAGAAAACCAGAGTGTTCTTGGTCGTGGAGTGAAGAATATTCATCCAGGTGATGAAGGTTAGAAAAGAGAAAAGCACTGGTTTTACTGTCTGCGAATCATAGGATGGCAGAGCTACTGGTAATATTAGAGGCATGTCTACAGAATTGAGAAGTACGAGAGGAAAAGCAAGAAGAGTGAGCAGAAAAAGAGCTGGTATGACCTGTCTTGGATTTTCTAGAGTGGTCCTTACCGTATTCTTGAATTGATGGACATTCAGATAGAGAAGAGCTTTCATGAAGGTTCCTCCCTGTCAGGAAACATCCCCTTTAGAAAAGTATCTGAAGAGGCCGATGTCATCATGAGAAAGGCTATTAATGGCATGGTTTTAGTATTCAGCAGACGACTTAAAAAGGTACTCAAAATACGGGGACATGAGTACTGCAATATTGCTTCCCAGATATGTTACACGTGTAACAATTCTCCTCCTTTCTGCATGACCCTAAACTATCTGATACACTCTTCTGAGAAAATCTATGAGTTCTGGGGTAGTTGGTGGATATCTGAACTCGATAATAACTTTACTCTGTGCTACCTCGATAGCTGCCTGCAACAATAGGTAGAGCTCTTGAGATGTCATGGTAATCTCTCCTCTAAAAGTATCAATCTGGAGGAAGAATTTTTCTCCCAGAAGCTGGTGTTCTTTCTGTGCCGCATAAATGGATTCCACATTTGGAGAAACATGCCGGACCACTCTGTCTACGAAGGGTAGTATCTGCAACAAAGATTCAACTGTATTCTTGTTCTCAAAAATGGGGGGTCCAAGAATTGCGACTTCCAGGCTGATTCCCGGGTCCAGGGAAGCCCGCACAGATTCAACGAATTTCGGAGAGATACTACTTGGAGGGAGGATCAGCCTCACACTGGTAACATGCAGCAGTTCTATATTCTGAAGAGGTTTTTCTTCCACAATGATGGCAAGTCTGACCTCACAAAGAGGGGCCACCTTATCAATCAAACGCTGTACTTCACTGTTTCCAATGTCTTTTTGCCGAATTCCAACATATATGGTTTGGGGATGCACTTCAGTGATAGTATTAACCCAGAGATTGACAGTCTGAGGGTCTGGATGCTCCAGTAATATGAAGAGAGCTTCAAGGTGGAAGGGAACTTCATGAGGCAAGAGTTGAGGCTTCATGCCCTGGATGACCAGTACATTTCCAAAGCGTTCCAGAACAGTTATGCCAGGTGGTAGTCCTTCTTCAAAGAATTTTTCTGCTTCTACAATGATGATACCACTCTTTCTTCCTTCCTGTACAGCTTTGAACAGTTCAGGAGAGGAAACTTCTCGATACATCCCCGCATCTGTCCTCCGATCAGTGAATAGTGCTAGATAATCTGCTAACATGCCGTTCTCCAGATGAAGGATATCATCTTCTGATGTATTGTTAACTATCCACTGGATGAGTTCATCTATCTCAGGATTGGAGATCTGCCACATGCGCAGGGGGCGTTTCCCCGTTCTTAGAGAATTGAGCATTTCCAGTAAAGGGGAAGGGAGGATACGAAGCCTCGGATTTCTGATGAGCCCCTTAAGACTGGATGCTTCTGGCTTTTGTGGTTTTTGCTGTGGCAGCAGTCTTTCGGCTGGCTGACTCTGAAGCTGAGGTCTTTGATTCTGGAGTAGATTTTGAGGTGGAAGCTGAGGTAATTGCTGATTCTGAGGTTGATTTGGCAGCATTTGTGCAGGCTGTCGACCTGGGTTCAAAGGCATTTCAGATGTCAGACTAAGAGAGAAGGCTCCCAGGGGAATCAGTAGCAAAAGAAAAACTGCAGAAACCTTTTTTCGTGTTGGAGTTTCCAAAATTCTGGTATAAACTGTGTCAAAACCGATTCCTGCTACAACGCAGTTGATAATGGGGGAATGCATCTTGTAACGAAATCCATAGAAAGCTACAGTCAGAAATCCTATGAAGGCTGAAAGAATCAAAAGATATCTCAAGTCTGTTTTTGCCTTCTGCAGACATTTGAAAAGACCCATTGCAAAGAAAACTCCAGTCAAGACATTGATGCCCACAAGAATGGAGAATACATCAGGAACTCCATGGGGGGTTGAGCTGAGCCAGTCCCTATACATGAGTACGTGGATGATCCAGGGAAGAAAGAGTAAGAAAGAGCAACCAATGACAATTGCAAACTGTTTCATGTATTCTCGGGTTTGATACAGACTGAAGAGAGAGAAAATGAACACACAGAAAATTACAGTGTAGGGGAGCCCCAAATGAAAGTACATGAAGGCTGTTAAGAGAACAATGGAAGTGAAAACCTTCTTCCTGTAAAAGCTGTACAAGAACAATGGAAATAAGGATATGATCAGGGCAGTAGGGGCAACAGATACCTGCCAGAACCAGAAATTATAGCTTACAGAGAGAACTACTACAGATGCCAGAGCTGTTACAGGGTTAAATAGCTTTCTGCATAAAAACCAGACAGTGAAAAGAGGCAATGGATACTGAATCAGGCTCACAAATCTCCCTATGTTCCACCAATCAGCACCCGTTATGTCATGGGCCCACCAGAGAAGGATGTGCTCTAAGGGTGGATACAGATTGGGTCTCCCTACTGGAGCATATTCGTAGTAGTCCCAGAGCATGACAGTGTCATAATCGGCAAACATTTTGCTCATCAACAGGTGGTAAGGGGTATCTAATTCTGCAGTCGGGAGATAACTCCAGTTGAGAATGAGAACAACTGTTTGAAGTACGATGAACCCTAGTGTGATGCAATCAGTCCTGGTGAGCTCTTCATCAAAGATCTTCATAGAATTTATGGTCAATTGAATCTTTATAAAAGGTTTGGACATACCTGTTCCCTATGGTCTGAAGTGATTCAAGGAAATGCATCAGTCCTCCACCGAAGATGAGAAATCAATTTCAGAGTCAGAAGAAAACAGGATAAACAGATGTTCCACGAAAAGCTTAAGAGACAGCAACCAAAGAACACGTAATGAAAGTCGCAGTCTTTGACATGGACGGCACTCTGATTAGAGAATCATCGTGGGAACTCCTCCATCGTCATTTCCAGGCAAATGAAGAGAAGGTTCAATTCAACCGGGAGGCATATTTTTCAGGGACAATAGACTATGAGACCTGGATGGAGAAGGATATCCTCCTGTGGAATTCTCCCACACTCGAGAGTATCAGGAAAGGAGTTTCTTCTTACACTCTGGAACCATTTGCGGAGATGGTGATAACCTCTCTGAAAGCCAGAGACATAACTCCCTGTATTGTATCTTCAGGAGTCCTCATTCTCGCAGAGATGGTGGGAATCAGATTGGGTATAGAACAGAATCTCATTTTTGCCAATGATCTCATCTTTCTGGATGGATGCATAAAGGGGATCTGCAAGGTAGAACCCTCAAAAAAAGATATTGTTGTAAGACAGCTTTCTCAGAAATTGTCTGTTCCCCTGAGCGAATTTGCAGCTGTAGGAGACGCAGCTCTTGATATGTCTTTATTCAAGGAAGTGGCCGTGAAATTTGCCTACAATCCAAAAGACAATTGCATTGCAGAAGCTGCAGATCTCGTTCTAGAAGACTTGCGAGAGCTTCTGAACTTTCTATAATGGTCGCTTTGTACTAAATTGCGCAAACCCAAATCTTATATAGTCTGTATCCCAGATGCATCATGGGGCAATAGGATGAGCTCTGGATATGGGCTCATCTTCACCTTCTTTTCCAGACTCTACGACCCTAGACTGAATCTTCCACAACAATCTCGCCCATCTGGACGAGGCCATCTGCATTCGAATCGGTCCAGCGTATGAGCAGCATGTGGGCTCCTGGGAATAGCATCCAGTTTGAAGGCTCTCCAATAAAGGCAGACCCAGCATACGTGCCCCGCCAGCCGTATCCCCATACAAGCATCACATTTCTCCCGCTTTCCTCTGATAGATAGACGATACAGATATCCTCATTAGGATAGTGGGTCAGGTCCAGATAGATGGAATGACCTTCTGCCAGAATTGTGAAGCTCACTCCTGCCTGGTAGTTGTAGGTAATACTGAAGATACTGTCGAATTCGACTGCTATTGGATTGATAGCAGGACCTCCCACAGGTATCAGATTCCCTGTTGAATGTTCTGCTGCAGTCAGAATTAGATCAGTTCTTCCTTCGGGATTCTCTGAAACACCTCCCTCACCAAGCCCAAAGGCGATCTTTGCTGATCCTAAAACATCAGTGCAGTAGGCATCATCACCTGCCACGAAAAAGGTATTATTATCAAAGAGGAGGGCAAGATTGCCAAATCCTGTTTCCATGTTCAGATAGATGTAGTTCTGTCCCACGTTAGCTACAGCAATATCGATCAGTGAATCACCGTTGAAATCGCCGCATTTCAAGTCCCATGACCTATCAGCATTGCCAAACGTAGTCGGACCACCAAAGGTGCCGTCACCGTTTCCCAGAAATACTTGGTTGAACTGATTGACATCATCTCCATTGGCAGCTATTACATCCAGGATTGTATCGCCGTTGACATCAGCCAGTACCACTGCCTGGGTCTTGTCATTTCCTGTCAATCCAAAATTGTGTGACTGTGTCAGACTTCCGTCTCCATTTCCCAGATAAGCTCTGTTCTGCCCGTTGTCATTGCCTTCCACCACATCCAGGATTGAATCACCATTCAAATCGCCAACAGCAATAGAATGGATGAACTGCGTCTCTATTCCAAAGGGAAAGGAGGTGGTATCAAATGTTCCGTCTCCGTCTCCCAGATAGACGTAGTTGTACTGCTGGTGGTTGGCAACCACGAGATCCAGGATTGTATCACCATTCATATCTGCAAGAACAACTTCCCAGGTATCATCATAGTCAGGGCCTGCCATTCCAAAGGGGATGGCTGTAGTGTCGTAGGGGTTCCCGCTTCCGTCATGCAGGTATACGACGTTCTGCTGACCATTGTTTCCCACAGCCAGATCCGGGAGGCCGTCTCCATTGGTATCACCAAATGCTAAAGCAAAGGTCTGGTCTGATCCTGTCCCGAAGTTATAGGAGAGAGTATCGAAGGTGCCGTCCCCATCGTTCATGTAGATGACATTCTGCTGTTGAAAGTTCGCCAGCGCAATATCCAGCCACGTGTCTCCGTTAATGTCATACAGGGCAATGTACTCTGTCAGGTCTGTACCTGTTCCAATAGACAGCTGCCGTGTATCGAAGGTGCCGTCCCCATCTCCAAAGTAGATGACGTTCTGCCCTCCGTAGTCACCCACTACAATATCTAAATTCCCGTCTTTATCGAGATCTCCCAATGCCAGACAGTACGAACTTCCAGTACTTGGACCAAAAGTGATGGAAGGACCGTACCAGGTCCCTATTGGACTCGGAACTAAGAAAAGGAGAAGGAGAAATACTAGAAGCCCGACCTTCTTCATGTTCATACCTCACTACACGATCTTCAGATAGATTACAGCAGAGTATGCGAGCAGGTTATTGTTTCCAGTAATGACGATTGGAAATGAGCCATAAGGCATCCAGGGAGCAACTCCACTACAGGTAGTATCACTGGGAAGAACTGTTATCACTAACGTTACTGTGATTGGTGTGGCTGCCATATTCATGGGAGGAGCAGGAGTTAGTGTAAGCGTACAGCAGCATGGAAGCCCTGAAATAACGATGTCCAGCGGTGTTTCGAGTTGATCAATTCTCTCGATAACGAACTTATAGGTTGCAGTTCCACCAGCTCTGTTCACTGTTTGTGTCGCCGGGTAGTTGGCCGTATCTGTGAGATACAGTTTGAATCGAGGTACCTTATGTGCAACAGAGGTACCATCACTGAATCTGTATACGAAGTAGTAAAACCGCTGCGTAACATCAGTGAAATTGAACACAAACCGGGTAGTCTTCTCTCCATCCCATTGTAATGCTGGACTGAATTCGATGGTTGATCCAGAAGAAATTGATCCTTCCCATTTCGTTTCTCCTGCTACCTGGAACTTCAGCAATCGGTCATTGCATGGCACTTCTGTCCCAGGAATCTTCGAGAAAGCTACTCCAATGGACACCAACGTCTTGTTATTCAGATCCAGAGACTTGCCTTGAAGAGTGTCGGAAGCTGTCACAGCGAAGACATTGCTCGGATTAAAGACAACAATATCAGTGCTGTCTTCTGTTCTGATAGGGACAGTTACAGTGTAGTAGCTCTGAGGAGTGGCAGCATCGTAAAGAATTATCATGAAAACATCTCCGTCCCCTGGCATTCCACCACCTGTTGCTGTCAGCTCTACGTGCGCTTCATCTTCATCTCCGAGGAAGTAGGGTTTTGAGAATTTGGCAATTCCTCCATCAGGAACGTCAGCACCTTGATAATAGATATCTGCCGCATCCAGAGTTTTTCCAACCGGGGCTACGTAGATCTTGTTGCACTTGTAGTTTGAGGGGCTCTTGACACCGTAGAACCGCAATGCTGTCAGAGGAATCATTCTCCCAGAGAAGTTCTTGATGTTGAAGGTAATTGTACGGCCTTCTGCTACTGATGCACCACCACCAGTTCCTCCGAGCGAGATGTAGATTCCACCAGGTGCTCCCTCGCCGCCGAAGCCAGGCTCGCCTTCTTCTCCGCCAGGTCCAGTCGTTGGTGGAGTTGTCAGCCACATTACCGAGATTCCCTGGCGGCAGGGATTTCCAGATTCATCACAGTCAGTAGCGCCAGGAACTGTACTGTCAGTAACTCTTAGTACAATTTTCCAGGTTCTGTCACTGCCAACTTTTTCAAGGTTAGCACTCACCCGTGCACCGTCTTCTGTGAAGGCAGGAGTGGTTGTGGTTCCTATGTAGAATTCCCACCTCCATTTTACTATCATTCCTCCCACTGAATTGGATTTCGATCCATCTAGGAGAAGTATTACCTCTTCTCCAACATCGTTCCATGAGAGGAGGTCGATTACTGCAGAAGGCATCTGGTAGAAGTACAGGTTCCCCAGCTGGCTTTCCACTTTCAGAGATTCAGTCATGTCATCAGTATCTTCATTGATGGTAATGTACCCGATTCTGGAATTTGTAGCATCCCATGTTACTGTGAAACTACTGATTTCAAGGCCATTGACGTAGACATGTTTAATATCAGGTCTTGTCGTCCCATTGTTGTAGATGGTTATGAACTGGGTACTGAGGTTTTCGGGTGGAATAGTCAGAAACTCTATGGATTCACCTTCCACAAGTTTCAGCTGCTGGATTCGCTCCCTTTCTCTCTGCAGCTGGAATTCTTCCTGGCTAGCTCTCCAGATGAAAAAAAGGGCGAGCACAGAGAAAAGGACAGCTGAAATGAGAACCATCCCAATAATAGGGGACACTCCTCTTCTGTTCAGGATCTTTCTCCATGTCAAATTCTTCATTTTTTTTCACCTCACGCAATTTCCAAGGGGACAGTGATTGTGTATATACCTACCATGCCTGTCTCATCTACAGCAACCAGGCACACGACGAGTGAAGGATACAGGACAGTATCATAGCTCTTGTAGTTGTAGCTTGCCACAACTCCGCTACCGCATGCTCGTACAATACAGTCGCAGTCCTGATATGTATCGCAGTCACCTGCAACACAGTCCACACCGGAAGGTCTGTCTGCAGCAGGCCTGCATTCACACCAGTCAGCAGTTGTCTCATCATAGTGAAAACACCATATCCACTCAACGATCTTTTGATCGTCTACTGATTCCTCAGCAGAGAAGGTATACAGTATGTTGCCGTACTCGAAAAAACTGCTCGTAATGCGAATCGCAGGGGAAGGTGCATTGTAAACGAAAAGATTACCCAGTGTGGTTCCTATTTCCAGAGATGTTATGTGTTCTATGCGGGTGATCGAGGAAGGAACCTCTGAAGCAGGAATTGTAAGAGTCTTCGATTCATTAAAGTCAAGTTCGCAATCTGCTGGAGTTGTGCAGAAAGCAGACTGTTCTAGATAGTATCGATTGTTAATCTTTATGTATGCTACCTCCAGATCACTGGTACCATTGTTCTGCAAAGTCAGATTCAAGACCAGAGTAGTCTCATTGAAGTCTACATGAATCAGAGTCAGTAATTCACCCTCCTTGTTAAGGATACGCTCTCTGCGTTCTCCTTCCTTATACATGTATTCTTGTGATTGTGAAGTTATCCAGATAGATACAACAGAACCTATGGATATAGCAATGCCTATCAAAAGCATGGTGGCAATGATTGGTGAGAGTCCTTTATTCATGAAAAACACAAGGGCAACCTAATTTAAATATCTTTCCATAAGATGTTGAAAGAATTTCAATTTTGATGGAATATTTACAGTCAAAGAGGAGTGTACTTACAGAATATTCTTTTTTCTCGGATCTTACATCATCGTAACGAGTCTGTGGCAATAGAGAGCTTGAGTCTTGAGCTAGAAACCTTTATATGTAGTCTTGAAAAACAGGATGAGGTGATACTGTGGGAATAGAAAGAGATGTACTGCAGAATCTTATCAAAAGACCATGTATCTATGATGAACTGAAGAGAATATTTCCCCATGCAGATGTAGCTCAACTCCTTATTGACATGGAGGAGCAGCATCTGGCAGAAGGAAAGAATGGAATCTGGTCCATAACTGAAGGAGGAAGGAAAGAAATCAAGAAAAAAAGGCAGTTGATCTACAGTTTGCTGATTTACAGTCTGTTGATAGCTCCTGTTCTCATCTTCTCCTGGCAATACAGCACCTTCTATGCTGACTATGCTGATGCTCAGCGCTGCAATGAGCAACTCCTTCAGGAGAAAACGGAGGTAGAAGTGCAGCTCTCCAACGTGATCAAGCAAAAAGAAGGTATCGAAGCCAAATTCGACGAAATAACG
>CAZFAR010000001.1:0-3625 GCA_964516825.1 uncultured Thermococci archaeon | reverse complement strand
TCAAGGAAAAATCACCCGCTTCCAATGTCTCGAGGAATGTACTCCTGATAAATTCGTTACTGTTGACAATGCATACGTGAAGGCAAAGGTGGACGAAATCACTGCAGGGTTGACCACATTGAGAGAAAAACAGGAAGCTCTTTACAATTTTGTGCGAGACAAAATTGAGTATGACGAATCAATATATCACTTTGGGCGCCTCGATATGTGGGAGTATCCTGAAGACATTCTCAGAAGAGGGAAAGGAGGCTTTGAAGATAAGTATCTGCTCTTGCTGACCATGCTGCGCATTGCAGGCACTCCACCTGATGATGTGAGGTTCGTGGCAGCAGAAGTGGACGGAAATGACAGCTGGGCATGGGTAGAAGCCTACGACGGAACATCCTGGTGGATTCTCGATCCTTTTGAAGAATACGAATTTACTAGCACCCCCCTAGATAAGTTCTATGATGACCATAAAGTAGTGATTCTGTGGTGGTTCAATGACACTGAGTTCGCCATAGGGTGATTGCATGAACAAGTACATTGCCATGGGATTGATGATCATGATTGGAATATCAATGTGGTGGAGTCACTCCATGTATGACAGAAAAGAATATGAAATAGAGAGGGGCAAAATAATTTCAGAGGATGCATTAAGAACTAGAAATCAGATCTCGAACGTTGAATCACTCATTGCACAGATTCAGGAAAAAATATCTGAAACAGACGCTCTCATTCAGAAAGAACAGAAAACTCAGGAGGAAATTGAGAATCTAATTGCTGCCTTGGCCCAGAGAAAGCTAAAATTACAGGAACAGATACATCCCTACGAGGAAATTGCAGAGGGAGACCCGAGAGTTTTGATCACTATGGAAGATCCAGAGGTCAAGGCAAAAGTGAAAGAGGTCACCCGACGCTGGGACGCATCAGTTCAAGAAGCAATCTTTGAGTACGTCCGCGATGAAATCAAGTACACAACTGAAGGGAATCCAAAGAAATGGTCATATCCCAAACCGTTCCTGAAGTTCAAGTTCGATTTCTGGCAGCTTCCCAGAGAAACGATCCAATGGAAAAAGGGAGATTGCGAAGACAAATCAATCCTTTTGTGCACGATGATGCGCATAGCAGGAGTCCCTGCTTCTGATGTGCGGGTAGTTCTGGGACTCATTTATCTCGGAGATGAGGTGCTCGGTGGCCATGCATGGTGCGAATTCAAGCTCGGAACCAAATGGTATGTCCTCGAAGCTACCTGTTCCACCTGTGGCTATATTGAACGATCAGAGTATTACGACTTTTATTCACCAGAAGTATGGGGCTGGTTCAATGATGAAGAGTATCACGAGGAGAAACCTGGAGATACAGGGGGATTTCTCTTCACTATCCTGTGAATTACCAGTATCCGAATGTCGTCAATTGACTTGCTGAGACATCAATAATCTGCAATCAGTAAAGAGCTCCTAGATTTCTTCCTGGGCATCAAAATTCCTGAGATTACCAGGAAATATCTTTTCGAAAAGAAGGCATATGTGTTACACGTGTAACAAAAGCTTACAGCAATTATCCTTAGGGTAGGCCCTTTGGCCCCTTGGGAAAAACTTTATATGCAGTCCTGAAGAGTAAGGCCAGGTGATACAGTGGGAATAGAAAAAGATGTACTGCGGAATCTCGTTAAAGGACCGCGTACCTACGATGGACTGAAGAAAGATTTCCCCCGCATTGATGCGGCTCAAATCTTGATAGACATGGAAAAGCGGCATCTTGTGGTGAACAAAGGAGGAGCCTGGTTCATAACTAAGGAAGGAAAGAAGAGAATTCAAAGGAAGAAACAGCTAGCCTACAATATGCTGGTGATCCCTGCCATTATCTTTTTCCTGTTATCTGCCCAGTTTTATATAGAGTATACTGACGCTGAGAATGCAAATCTACTGCTCCTCCAGAAGAAGGCAGAGGCTGAGGCACAGCTATCCGTTGCAAATCAGCAGAAAGAAGCTGCTGAAGCAGAATATGATGCTAAAATGGGTGAGCTCAAAGATGAGCAGGACAAAACTGCTGCTGCAAATGCATCCTACGAGGAAGCTGAAAATGCTGTTGGCGCTCTCCAGGAAGAGTTCAACTACTTTGACTGTCTGGAGAAATGCTCTCCTGATAAATTCGTTACTGTGGATAATGAATACGTGAAGGCAAAGGTGGACGAAATTACCACAGGGCTGACCACATTGAGGAAGAAACAGGAAGCTCTTTACACCTTTGTGCGAGACGAGATCGAGTACGATGAATCAGTATATCACTTTGGACGCCTCGATTTTTGGGAGTATCCTGAAGACATTCTCAGAAGAGGGAAGGGCGGTTTTGAGGACAAGTTCTTGCTCTTGCTGACTATGCTGCGCATTGCAGGCACTCCACCTGATGATGTCAGGTTCGTGGCAGCAGAAGTGGACGGAAATGACAACTGGGCCTGGGTAGAGGCCTACGATGGAACTACGTGGTGGATTCTCGATCCTTTTGAAGAATACGAATTCACGAGCACACCTCTGGACAAGTTCTATGACGAGCACAAAGTGGTGGTTCTGTGGTGGTTCAATGATAAGGGATTCAGGAGAGGGTGATCTCATGAACAAGTATCTTGTTGCTGGGTTTGTCATTTTGATTGGGATCTCAATTGTATCGAGCTACTACACGCATGACATGAAGGAGAGTGAGATAGAAAGAGGACAGTCGATCTCAGAGGAAATACTGGCAATTGAAAATCAGGTCCCTGAGGTTGAATCCCTCATTGCACAGATCAAGGAGAATACACTGGGAATGGAACCCCTCGTTCTACAAGAACAGGAAAAGCAGAAAGAGATTCAGAACCAGATTGAAGCTCTGGAGGCGAAAGAGTCAGAGTTACAGGATGAAATTGCTCTGTTCAAGAAGATTGCAGAGAAAGACCCGAGAGTCTTGATCACGCTGGATGATCCAGTCGTCAGGGCAAAAGTGGAAGAAGTCATCCGGTTGTGCAAAACGAGAGAACAGAAGCAGCAGGCTGTTTTCGAGTTTGTTCGCAAGGAGATTATCTACGTCACTGAGGGAAACCCAAAGAAATACGCGTACCCTGAGTCCTTTCTGCAGTACAAATTTGAATTCTGGCAGCTTCCCAGAGAGACTGTCCAATGGAAAAAGGGAGATTGTGAGGACCAGTCAATTCTCTTGTGCACGATGATGCGCATGGCAGGAGTTCCCGCTTCTGATGTGCGGGTAGCTCTGGGTGTCGTCAATTTCGGCGGAGGCAGGTTTGGTCATGCATGGTGTGAATTCAAACTGGGAGATGTCTGGTATGTTCTGGAATCGACTTGCCCTATCTGCAACTACATTGAGCGATCAGAGTACTACGACTTCTATTCAATAGAGGTATGGGGCTGGTTCAATGATGAAGAGTATCATGAAGAGAAACCTTCACAAACGGGAAAATCAATGTACTCCATTGTGTGACAGATGCAACTTTGAAGAACGAGCTGGAAATGTTTTCGCCAGCTCTGCAGATTTTAGAGCTGTTATATACACATGTATAGTCAAATCAGTAAGTACTCGTAGATTGGTACCCTGGCTAACCCACTTTCAAATGCATAGATGATTTGTTCTTTCAACTCATCCTTGTTCGTCC